>NZ_JBXSQJ010000018.1:0-60613 GCF_057063585.1 Gilliamella sp. X-60
TGCGTTTATTCGTCAACGTGGGTGAATCACTTAATGAGCGGATAGCGGAAGTTAATGGTTTATTGATAACCGGATTAAAAGAGAAGGTCGATTTTTGGTTAAGAAAGGCATCAGGCGATAAGGTTTTATCAGTACTGGTAAAGGTAATCACATAACGCCAAGGCTGGTTTAACGACTCATCACCCTCAACATGCAAAACCGACATCGGCGCGCCCAGCCCGTCAACAGTTAAAGTATAGCGATTATGGCTAACCCCACTCAACCCCGCCATTAAATCGCTAAACCCGTCACCGAGCTGACCCAAAAGACGATTAAGTTCGTTTGACATGTTTTCCTCCCTTTATTCCTAAAATTCATACCGTTTATTTTTATTATGCTATTGTTTTATCGCGATATCATTGTTTTTATGCTGACTATTTTCAACATAAGCGATAATGCAAACAGAGTATAAACGATTTTAACGTAAAGTTTAATTTTTTTAATCAATATCTTTGTTTAATATGAATAATTTCAGTTAGTTAAAACGGTAAGTGATAGCGGCTTAACGCCTTTGTTAAATAAGGGATTTAAGCAACGTTAGGCTTTATCAATGAAATTTATTAAATCATTAAATTTAAAATGATTTTATGCTGAAACGGTATAGAATCCTGAATATTTTTAACAGGAATTCAGTAATTCTTAATAAAGAAGATAGCTCTTTTATTTATAACTAGTTATCAAATATAAGAAATTTAAAAATAAGTTGGAAAAATAAAGGAAATGCTATAATCATGAAGTATAAACAACTCGGGAGCTACATATCATTTTTCAATGAAATCTTGATATATTTCAATTAAATTATCATTTTCGCTCTTTTGGCATTTATCCATTAATTTGATTTTTAGGTCTGAGAAATTTAAATATTGCAGTAATTCAGCTAATCTTCGGAATATAAAGTCATCGAAAGAATCAAGGTCATTATCTAACAGACTAGATAATTTATTTTTTACGATTTTATTCTCTTTAAGCTTGATCAATATATCTCTAGCTATAGGAATATTATCAATATTGCCATCTATTGATATATCTATAATTATGGGGATTAATATTTCTAATTCTTCGTCATTAAAATCATCATCTCTTATAAATCTTAATGCTGTTCCTTGTTCTGATAATGTATTGAGTGCTAATAGTAATTGCTTAAAAAAACATTTTGATTTTCTAAAATAATATTTAGAAGAGAATAGATTTGTTTCAGATTCTTTTAAATGAAGCCATTCTCTAGAAAATTTTGTATTATCTATCATGTTGTTAACACCACGCGACCAAGGAGTTGAGTTAATAGAGTTCTTTAATTACATCTATCAACATAGCCTGTGTCAGTCCAGCTATTTACGATCTACTTTTAAATTATCTTTCGATACAAAATAAACGTCACTCAACCCTATTGAACAATATTCAGTAACATCATCGTTAACTTCTACACCATCACCTTTTGTTATAACTTGATAGCTATTGCCATTATCATCATAAAAAACGAAGCGATAAATTTGGGTATATACATATTTTTCCTTTATCCAATTATTTGTATTTTTCTTTTTTTCTGATGCCAATAATGTTACTGTTGTTTTTGATGGATCTAAATCAGCCATCTCAACGATTCCTCCATCATATTGCATCCACCGAGCCGCATTATTCATGAAAGCATTTGCACAATCAGGTGTTTTAGCAAACGAGATTATAGGCCACATTATTAGCCCAATAATTAAAAAAAACTTTTTCATTTTACAACCTTTAATTTTTGTCTTGCCGTATTCATTTAGCTAATTGATAAAGCAATAATATGATTTGGTTAAACATGTCTGAAACCGTTGACCATTTTACGCATTAATCAAAATAATCAATCTGGCGTTTTGATACTAAATAACTATCAACTTCACCTATCGAACAGTCTTTATTACAAGCTTCACTTTTTGTGATAACTTCATAAGCTTTGTTTTGATTATCATAAAAAACAAAATGATAAATTTGTGTATATAAATCCTTACTTTTCTGTTCAGATGCTAAAAGTGTTATTCTCAATTTTGATTGATTCAATTTTTCAATCTCCACTATATTACTACTTTTCAACCACTCCTTAGCTTTATTCAAAGCGCGATTATGGCAATCGGGCCCATTAGCAAAGGATAGAATTGGGCATAATATTAACAATATTACTAAAGAAAGCTTTTTCACATAATTACCTTAAATTATTCTTTTTTACCTTATATTACTTTTATCATAGACTAAAAACAGTCTAAAATACCGAAGTTACTTACCTATTATTAGATAACCTACTGATGAACTTGGCTTTTGGATATTAGATATTTATTCACATCACTTATTGAACATTCTTCGTATGATGCTTGGCTTTTTGTAATAACTTCGTAACTATTACCATTTTTATCATAAAAAACAAATTGATAAATTTGATTATATAAACCCTTTTTTATTTCCTCTGAAGCCAATTGCGTTATTTTGGTTTTCGATTCATCCAAGTCTTGAATATCCACTATCTTTTCATTTTTCATCCAAACCTCGGTCATATTCATGGGCCAAGTATAACAATTAGGTCCTTTGGCTAAGGATACTAATGGCCACAACATTAATAATATTAGTATAGATAGTTTTTTCATATTATTACCTAAATTGATTTCTTGCAGATTTAACCACAAAGTGTACCATTTTTTTAGATGTGTAAAAATTAGATTGTTATTAGAATCTTCTTATCATACATTGTAAATAGCAGGCCGAACTAATTAGACATAAAAATTCTTGCTACTGCTAGTTGTGCAATGCCATGACTTGTAGTTTTTTTGCCTATAAAGTTGACACTAGAATAGCAACTAGATTTATTAGTAACGATCAGCGATAATCTTAATCTTTTCTTATCAATAATTAGTGTTGTTATGTTTACCATTTATCATTCAAATCAGGTCGATTTACTCAAGACGTTATTGAGTGAATTGATGCGCAGACAACCATTAGAGGATGTATTTACACCTGATGTAGTGATGGTGCAAAGCCAAGGTATGGCACAATGGTTGCAAATTGCGTTAGCGGATGAACTGGGTATTGTGGCTAATGTTGATTTTCTTTTTCCAACTCAATTTATTTGGCAACTTTATCAAAAATTATTGCCCGATGCCCCCATTGAAAATAGTTATAGTATTGAATCAATGAGTTGGCGTTTGTATTATTTGTTGCCCCAAGTTATTGAACAACCTGAGTTTAGCGCACTTAAACATTATCTGGATATTGATAAACAAGATAAAAAACGATATCAGCTTGCAACGCGTATTGCGCGGTTATTTGACCAATACTTAGTTTATCGCCCTGATTGGCTTGCAAAATGGGAAGCCAATCATACTGTTAGCGAATTAAATCATCATTCTGATGAAAGGTGGCAAGCAGAGCTGTGGCGAAAGCTAATATCCATCAGTCAACCTTATCATCGCGCTAATATTTATCAACAAATGCTTGAAATTTTGTTAGATAATCACTTTGATCGTTCACGTTTAGATTCGTTACCTAATCGTATTTTTATTTTTGGTATTACTTCTCTTCCTCCTATTTATCTTTCGTTACTGTCAGCACTTGGGCAACATATTGATGTCCATTTGATGTTTAACAATCCGTGTAAATGGTATTGGGGAGATGTTGTTGAAAAGCAGTTGTCAGATATATTCAATACCCCCGATAAAATACCCAATCCCCTGTTAACCTCGTGGGGAAAACTAGGTCGTGATAATCTGTTCCTGTTACAGGAATTTAATAATAAACAAGATATTGAAGCTTTTGTCGATCAGGGGCGATCTTGTTTATTAAATGCCATTCAGCAAGATATTTTAGATCTGTATCAAAACGATTTTGGTAATGAGTATATTGCAGCAACAGACAAGTCAATTTCGTTTCATGCTTGCCATAGTGAGCAACGTGAAGTTGAAGTATTGTATGATTATCTGCTATCAGTTTTTGACGCAGATCCGACACTAGAATTACGCGATTGCATAGTTATGGTTTCGGATATTGATAAGTATGTGCCTTATATTCGAGCTGTTTTTGGTAATGCTTATGAGAAGCGCTATTTACCTTTTACTATTTCAGATCAAAAGGCACGAAATATCGATCCGATTGTTCAAGGTTTTTTTGCTATTTTAAATTTTCCAAATAGTCGATTTACAGCAGAAGAACTCTTTAATTTGCTTGAGATCCCGGCTGTTTCTGAAAAATTTGCAATTAATCAATCACAGCTAACCTTGTTGAGGACTTGGATTGTTGAGTCAGGCATTCGTTTTGGGCTTGATAGTGCACATAGTTGGTTATTTGGGCTTGAACGGTTATTACTTGGCTATACGATGAATAGTGAGCAAGGGGGATGGCAACAGATATTACCTTATGATGGTGCAACTGGTTTAGATGCCGAATTAATCGGTCAATTAGCCGAATTTATTAAAGTGGTAAAGAAGTGGTTTGCTATCTTAAACGAAGAAAAACCGCTCATTGATTGGCAACCTTGTTGTCTTGAATTGATTAATGATTTTTTTGTTAGCAATTCACAACGTGAATCCATTTTATTGATGATAGCACAAGAGTGGCAAGCGTTGATTAATAGTGGTTTGTCTGCCAATTATATGGATAATATTTCTATCACGATTTTGCATGATGCCATACAATCACGCTTAGAACAAAATCATTTAGCACATCGTTTTTTAGTCGGTAAGATAAACTTTTGTACCATGATGCCAATGCGCTCCATTCCCTTTAAAGTTGTTTGTTTATTGGGAATGAATGATGGGGATTATCCAAGAACGTCGCTTCCACTTGACTTTGATTTAATCGCACAGCATCCAAGAAGAGGCGATCGCAGTCGTCGCACCGATGATCGTTACCTTTTTTTAGAGGCAATTTTATCTGCGCAAAAACAGCTGTATATCAGTTATATTGGTCGTGAGATGAAAGATAACAGTGAACGTTATCCCTCTATACTAGTTGATGAGCTTTGGGAATATATTGCCCAATATTATAATATACCTGCAAATAACATGGTTAGTTCTGCTAACAGCTTGGATTTTTTACGTGTAAACCATACACGCACACCGTTTAATCCTCAAAATTTTTTACAAGAACCAAAAAGCTATGCCGATGAGTGGTTACCTGCAGCATTGCAACAAGGTGAAAGCCAATTATTTATTAGTGAAATACCTATTATTGATGTCGATAATATCAATCTCGATGAATTAAAACGATTTTACCAACACTCTATTCGATTTTTTTTACAAAAACGGTTTAATTTCTATATCAATTATCTGGATGATACCTTACCCGATGCCGAAAATTTTAATCTTGATAGTTTAAAACGTTATCAATTGAACTTGCTGATTTTAAATCAGCTGATCAGCAATGAACCGCAACAATACGATAATTTTTATCAACGTCTAGCGTTAACGGGTGAATTACCAGATGGTGCCTTTGGTGAAATTATTTATGATAAACAAGTCGAATCATTGCAACCATTAGCGAATAAAATTAATCAAGAACGATTGGTTATGACAACACAAGAGGTCAATTTAACTATTTTGACCAATGGGCAACATGCCCAATTACAAGGTTGGTTAACCCATGTGCAAGAAGACGGTATATTGGCATGGCGTCCTGCAAAACTGTCGATTCGAGATGGTATTTCGCTGTGGATTGATCATTTAGTTTATTGCATCTTAAATCCAGATCAAGTTGAAAATCAAAGCCGCGCCTATGGCCGAGAAGATACTGAGTGGCGTTTTTTACACTTATCCCATGATAAAGCAATTGCGATATTAACCACATTAGTGGAAGGTTATTTGCACGGTATTAATCAGCCTTTATTATTACCAGTGCAAAGCGCATGGAGTTGGTTAATGGCTGCTTATAATAAAAAAACGGGCGAGATTGTCGCGAGCGATAAAGCTATTAATCAGCTTTTAAATACTTGGCAAGGTGGCTTTAACCGATCTGCCGAGTCCGACAGTTATTATACTCGCCTTTACCCTGACTTAACAGACGCATTAATTGAACAAATTACATTGGCTTGCCAGCGGTTTTTATTGCCTATTTTATTACATCAAACAACGGTAAAATAAGGGAGCATTATGTTTATTGATACACATTGTCATTTTGATTTTTCGCCTTTTACTGATCATCTTGCCGATTCAATAGCGAAGATTCGCCAAGCGGATATTGTTGGGTTAATCATACCTGCAGTTAGTGCTAACTATTTTGATACCGTTTTGCAACTTGCTGATAATTATTATGAGATCTATGCTGCTTTGGGTCTGCATCCTATTTATCAACATACCATGGCGGATTTAGAGCTGTTAACCGATATCGTTAAAACGAAACCTAAAAAATTAATTGCCATTGGTGAGATCGGACTCGATCGCTATGATTTAAACATTGATTGGCAACAGCAGCTATCATTTTTTAGATCACAATTAACGCTTGCTAAACAATTTGATTTACCCGTTTTGATTCATTCACGCAAAGCACACGATATTATGTACCATGAATTACACCGTGCCAACTTACCTTGCCGTGGTGTAATTCATGGATTTTCAGGTAGCTATCAGCAAGCTATGCAATTTGTTAAGCTGGGTTATTATATTGGTGTAGGTGGCGTCATTAGTTATGAACGAGCGAATAAAACGCGCAATACGATTGCTCAATTACCGTTAGAGAGCCTTGTGCTTGAAACGGATGCTCCTGATATGCCATTAAGTGGCCGTCAAGGTCAAATAAATCGCCCTGAATATATCGCTGAAGTATTTAACATCTTGACCCAATTACGCAATGAATCAGCAGAGCACATAATGCACACGATTTTAGCAAATACCTTGACGCTATTTAGTAGCATCAATAGAGTAAAAATCACACAAAGAAACTAAAATAACTTTATCATTATTATAGAATTATTTTATTAGACTCATAGCAGGTTTATATGACAAAACAATTTCATCAACTGTTTGTTCGATCGATTACCTCTCTTTTATCAATGCTATCCGCTATAGTATTTTCGGTTTGACACAATATTTTAGGTTGATTACTAGCTGGCTATTGGCAAGATAGACCTGTTAAAAATAAGAAAAAAGCCAATAATTAATAAATAATATTGTAAAATGGCATTCATCTGCTCTCTTTCTTAATAAAATAGGCAGTAAGAGAGCTTAATTTTCCGAGCTTATATTCAACCGCTCATCCAGCATTTAAATTAATTTCAGGCTAAATTAAAATGAATAGCGAATTACAGTTACCGCCCTTTGTTTATCGAATATTACCATGGATTGCAGCATTTGCATTTTTTATGCAATCGCTTGATACCTCGATATTAAACACTGCACTTCCCACGATGGCAAAAGATCTTAATGAATCACCCTTAAATATGCAATCGGCAGTGATAAGTTATGCTTTAACCCTAGCATTATTTATTCCAGTCAGTGGTTTTTTATCGGATAAATTTGGTACTAGAAATATTTTTGTGATGGCTGTTTCACTGTTCACACTTGGCTCATTGCTTTGCGCTTTATCCAATTCATTAATTTTTTTAGATATCTCTCGTGTTATTCAAGGTATTGGTGGCTCAATGATGGTACCGATATCACGTTTAGTATTAATTAAATCTTTTAAGCGTAGTGATTTTTTAGCCGCCTTAAATACAGCCACCATTCCCGGTTTAATTGGACCTGTTTTGGGACCGGTATTAGGGGGATATTTAGTTGATATGGTGAGTTGGCATTGGGTGTTTTTTATTAATTTACCCATTGGTATTTTAGGTGTGATAATTAGTTGGAAATATATGCCGAATCTAAAAGGTGAACGCATGCCTTTTGATCTGTTTGGCTTTATATTTATTGTGATTGCCTTTATTAGTGCCACTTTAAGTGTAGAAGTTTTAAACCAAAATCAGACATATTATTTTTCATTGCTACTTGCCGCAATCAGCTTCGTTTTTTTACTTATCTATTATGGGTATGCCAAAAAGAAAACAACACCATTATTTCCCCTATCACTTTTTAAGATCCACACGTTCAAAATAGGCATTATTGGCAATTTAATTTGCCGATTAGGTATATCTGGCGTACCTTTTCTAATTCCCTTGTTGTTACAGGTCGGTTTTGGCTACTCGGCTATTTTTGCTGGTGTGATGCTAATGCCAATGGCTATTGCTTCAATTTGTACTCGAATCGTTATTCCACGTATTTTAGCTCGTTTAGGCTATCGTTTTGTGCTCGTTGCTAATACCATTTTAGCGGGCGTGATGATTGTTTTAATGTCTCTACTAAATTTATCAACGCCCCTTATCTTAATCAGTTTATTGCTATTTTGTATCGGTGGTATCAATTCTATGCAATATACCGCGATGAATAGCATAACCTTAGCGAACTTAGAAAACGAAAATACAAGTAGTGGCAATAGTTTAATGGCAGTGAATCAACAACTTGCTATTAGTTTTGGTACAGGATTTGG
Organism: Gilliamella sp. X-60; assembly: GCF_057063585.1. Lineage (NCBI taxonomy): Bacteria > Pseudomonadati > Pseudomonadota > Gammaproteobacteria > Orbales > Orbaceae > Gilliamella > Gilliamella sp. X-60. Next base: position 8,518 of record NZ_JBXSQJ010000018.1, read on the forward strand.
TGCAGTTTTACTGCGATTAATTAGCAACTCAGCTAGTACTATTCACGCATTTCAATTAACATTTGTTATACTCGGTGTGGTTACAGTGCTATCAAGCGTTATTTTTGCGCAACTAAAAAAAGAAGACGGCCAAAATCTAATCACCCATCACCAAGAAACAAGGAGATAAGTATATGTTTCAGTATCAAATCATCCCCGTTACCGCTTTTCAAGAAAACTGTAGCATTATTTGGTGTGATCAAACCATGGAAGGCGCATTGATTGATCCTGGCGGTGAACCAGAACTACTGAAAAAAGCCGTTGAAAAACTGGGCGTAAATATTAAACAGATTTTATTAACCCATGGACATTTGGATCATGTTGGTGCGGCAACCACATTAGCTCAACATTATAATGTAAAGATTATTGGACCAAGCCAAGAAGATGAATTTTTGCTAACAAATTTACCACAGCAATGCGTACAATTTGGTTTTCCTTATACGGATAGCTTTTTACCTGATCGTTGGCTAAAAGAAGGCGACCAGATTCAACTAGGTAACATCACCCTTGATGTCCTTTTTTGCCCTGGTCATACTCCAGGACATATTGTTTTTATTAATCATTTGGATAAACTGGCTTTTGTCGGCGATGTATTATTTAAAGGCAGTATAGGACGAACTGATTTTCCTCGAGGCAACCATACCGATTTAATTTCATCAATCACTAACAAATTATTACCTCTTGGTGATGACTTTATTTTTGTGCCAGGACACGGCCCAATGTCAAGTTTTGGTCATGAACGAATCAGCAATCCTTACTTAGTTTAAGCAAAACCTTGTTTTTTGCTATCACGCTCTTTATCTTAGAGTGCGATAGCAACAATTTAACCTTATTGTAAACTTTTTATATAAAAAATAGTTTACAATAAAATACGTTGCGCTATTATAGTTCTACTATTTATGTATCAAAGGTAGAAAATAATGAAACAACAACTCACTTCGTATTATCCAACATTTATCATGACACTGGTTAATTTATCTTCTTGGCAACGTAAATTATTGGCCACCACCAGCGCAGCATTACTTTTAGGATTAGCCGCTAATATTAGTATTCCGACTTATCCTGTCCCATTTACATTACAATCATTGGCAGTATTACTAATTGGTGCTTTTTTAGGTCGTAAATTAGGTGCATTAGCAATAATTCAATACCTTTTTTTAGGCGCGATGGGATTACCGCTATTTGCTAATGGTAGTGGTGGGATTATGGCGCTAGCATCACCTTCTTCTGGTTACTTATACGGCTATGTATTTAGTGCCTATTTAGCCGGTTTTGCTGCAGAAAAGGGGTATGATCGCCGCTTTATTTTAGGCTTAATTGCATTTGCCTGTGCACATCAATTGTTATTTGTATTTGGTGTTGTCTATTTAATGGGTTATTTGCATATTACGCTGATTGATGCGTTAAAAGTGGGTTATTTTCCATTTGTTGGCATTGATGCACTTAAATTTATTATTGCAACTTGTGTAATGTTTTCGCTATGGCGTTATCGTGCTAAAACTCAATAATATTCAAAGTGGCGATATCATCTTCCAAAGCCTTAACGAAGATAATGATTTTAGTGACGCTATAAACCGTTCTGGCGCAGTAGCTAACATGGATGAGATAACAAAAAATATCAATCATGTCGGTTTATATATTGGCAATAATAGCGTCATTGAAGCGACACAAAAATATGGCGTAATTGAACAATCTTTGCCTGATTTTGTTGGTGCGGCTAGACGTAATATCATTGGTAGAATCCATGATTTGGCTGTTATTCAAAATGCATTAAAGCGAGCTAAAAATTGCTTAGGTTCACCTTACAATCATAGTTTTCATCAAAATACGGATGGGTTTTATTGCAGCGAACTGATTACTTATGCCTTTAAAACTAAACAAGGTAGTGATTATTTCGCATTATATCCAATGAATTTTAAGGATATAACAACAAATCAAATTTTGCCTTATTGGATTGATTATTATCGTGATCTAAAACAGAGCATCCCACAACAAGAGCTCGGTTCGCATCCGCAACAATTACTCAGACAAAAACACTTATTCAAGACAATCCTAACACTTGAATGATTATAAAGGAGGCAATTTTAGACAAAAAAGCATTGTAAAGTATTTAACTATTGACATAGCGCCATAAAATCTATAATATGCGCGCTACATTTCGGTTCCTCCATAGTTCAGTCGGTAGAACGGCGGACTGTTAATCCGTATGTCACAGGTTCAAGTCCTGTTGGAGGAGCCAACTTCTAAATCCCAAAACCATCTTAGATAAATTACCTCTACCAAGCTTCTTTACTTTTTTTCAAATTTTTATCCCGTTAATATCAAAAGTCTATATTGTATTTGCGAAAAATTTATTCATAATAATTCAATAATAAATTTATCTTTAGATATATGTAATGTCATTGAATCATGATTTTTGATGATAATATTTATAGGCAAGGAGTCTTTATTAATGCATATACATTTTATTATTCATGAAGCTTTCGAAGCACCTGGAGCCTATGAACAATGGGCTAGGATGCATCATCACACCATAACCTATTCTCGCGTTTATCTTGGTGAACCACTTCCTAATTGCATTGATGATACCGACTTTCTTATTGTTATGGGTGGCCCACAATCGCCGTCAACAACCAAACAAGAGTGTGCCTATTTTGATTCCATAGCAGAACAAGCTGTGATCTTATCAATGATAAATGCAGGTAAAATAGTTATTGGCGTGTGTCTAGGCGCACAATTAATTGGCGAGGCGTTAGGCGCAAGTCATGCCCAAAGCCCAGAAAAAGAGATTGGAAAATTCCCAATTACATTAACGCAAATTGCTAAAACAAATCCTTTATTTGCTGATTTTGGCAATACATTAGAAGTCGGTCATTGGCACAATGATATGCCTGGTTTAACCAAAGATGCCAAAATTATAGCTTATAGTGCAGGGTGTCCTCGGCAAATCATTGCTTATAATAAATTCGTTTATGGGTTTCAATGCCATATGGAGTTCACGCCTGAAGTTGTTGAGTTGCTGATTGCCCATTCGCAAAAAGAGCTTAATCAAGCTGCCAATTACCGCTTTGTTGATACGCCTGAAACGCTTCGCTCGCATGATTACACGGCAATGAATCAAAAACTTTTTACTTTTCTCGATAAGTTGAGCCAGCACTATCAATCATCTTTAGAAAAATAATTGATTATATTGTAGATAAGGAAATGGAAAATTATGAAGGGTATCATTGTCGATAAACCGATAAAACGCAGCAAATTAAGGCTGAAATTAGGCAAAGAGTATTTTATCTTAAAACGAAAATTTGATTGGTGGCGACATCGTCACGCCTATAGTACTGTCGACATAAATAATAATACCTGTTGTTATTCACACAAAAAACATCAGTCTGTTTTATTAAGACCACTAAAAGATGTTGATATGTATTTACAATATAATAAGATCACTAATCTTAGATTAGCCATTGAAAAACTTAATGGTTCAATCATTAAGCCCAATCAACGTTTTTCGATCTGGCAAAAAGTAGGACGCCCATCGAAAAAACGAGGATTTTTAGAAGGACTATCATTACATAATGGACAGATAGGCAAAGATATTGGTGGTGGATTATGCCAATTAGGTAATTTGATTTATTGGATTGTGTTACATTCTGATCTCACCATTATGGAGCGTTGGCGGCATAGTTTTGATGTTTTCCCTGATATCAATCGTACAATTCCTTTTGCTTGTGGCGCAACCTTGTCTTATAACTATGTTGATTTACAATTAATCAATAAAACCAATACCACCTACCGGCTTAATCTTTGGCTTGATGATAAGTATTTACATGGTGAATTACTTGCTAATATCCCATTAACTCATCATTATCAAATCCTAGAAACCGATCATCGCATTGAACAACAGTGGTGGGGAGGCTATACCAGACATAATAAAATATGGCAACGCAAAACACATTTAATTGATAACCATGTCGAAGAAAAGCTAATCAGCGAAAACCACGCAGTTATGATGTATACCCCATTTATAGCAAGTAATGAAAGCTAATTGGAAAAATAATCATCAGCCTAATCACAGATAGCCACTAACTATCTAAGTGATAGTTTGAGGGCGACTATAATAGCCCGTATACTCATAAGATAAAGTAGTTGATAATACCTAATATATGAAAGGAGCAAATTTCATGGCTTATACTTTACCCCCTTTACCTTATGCTTATGATGCATTAGAACCTTATATCGATTCTGAAACAATGCATCTTCATCACGATAAACATCATCAAACCTATGTCAACAATGCCAATGCTATCATTGAAACTTTATCTGCTGAAATTAAAGAGTTTAGCCCAAGCGATTTATTAAAAAATTTAGATAAAGTGCCCGCTGATAAACTTACCGGCATTAAAAATAATGTAGGTGGTCATGTTAATCACACGCTTTTCTGGGAATTATTAAAAGTTGGTACCGAACTAAAAGGTGAACTTAAAGCTGCCATCGAAAAAGATTTTGGTTCAGTTGATGCATTTAAAGAAAAATTTGCAGCAGCGGCAGCCACTCGCTTTGGATCTGGTTGGGCTTGGTTAGTATTGCAAAATGGTAAACTTGAAGTGGTTTCAACAGCTAATCAAGATTCACCATTGATGGGCGAAAAATTTGCTGGTGTTTCTGGTACACCTATCCTAACGCTTGATGTTTGGGAACATGCTTATTATTTGAAATACCAAAATCGTCGTGTTGATTACATCGGTGCATTTTGGAATGTGGTTAACTGGGATAAAGTTGCTGAGCTATACGCTGAAGCAAAAAAATAACCCAGCTTGCACTAAATATCTTCAACTAAAAAGATGGCGCTTTATGCGCCATCTTTGCTTTTCGCTGAGCACTTTATTCATCAAGTTCAAGTCAAAATGGCAATTGGCAATTGCTAAATTATGCCCAAATCCGCTACAATGAAGGCTTGTAAAAAAATTATAAAACTGAGCAAACCAATTTAAATCATGTTTGAAATTAATCCTGTTAAATCAAAGATAGCAGAACTTACCGAACGCACGGCTGTGATTCGGGGGTATCTTTGACTATGATGTAAAAAAAGAACGGCTCGAAGAAGTCAATGCTGAATTAGAGCAATCCGAAGTTTGGGCCGATCCCGAAAAAGCACAAGCGTTAGGTAAAGAGCGCGTTGCACTAGATGAAATTATCAATACTATCAATTCCTTAATGCAAGGTCTTGACGATGTTGAAGGCTTACTTGAACTGGCTATTGAAGCGGAAGATCAAGAGACTTTCGATGAAGCAAACAGCGAACTTGATCAACTAGAAAAAAAACTGGCCGGCCTTGAATTTCGGCGTATGTTTTCAGGCAATTACGATAGCGCAGATTGTTATTTGGATATCCAATCTGGATCAGGAGGCACTGAAGCACAAGATTGGGCTGAAATGCTACTGAGAATGTATTTGCGTTGGGCTGAATCAAAAGGCTTTGCAACCGACGTGATGGAAGTCTCTGATGGCGATGTTGCCGGCATTAAATCAGCAACGATTAAAGTATCGGGTGATTATGCTTATGGTTGGTTACGCACAGAAACTGGTGTACACCGCCTAGTTCGCAAAAGCCCATTTGACTCAGGCAATCGACGCCACACCTCATTTTCTTCAGTATTTGTTTATCCTGAAATTGATGATGATATTGATATCGACATTAACCCTGCCGATCTTCGCATTGATGTGTACCGTGCATCGGGTGCCGGTGGGCAGCATGTGAATAAAACCGAGTCTGCAGTACGTATTACCCATATTCCAACCGGTATTGTGACGCAGTGTCAAAATAACCGTTCACAACATAGCAATAAAGATCAAGCCATGAAGCAGTTAAAAGCAAAACTGTATGAGCTTGAGATGCAGAAAAAGAATGCCGAAAAACAACAGATGGAAGAAAATAAATCTGACATCGGCTGGGGCAGTCAAATTCGCTCTTACGTGCTTGATGATTCACGTATTAAAGATTTACGCACTGGCGTTGAAACGCGTAATACGCAGGCCGTATTAGATGGCGATTTAGATCAATTTATTGAAGAAAGCTTAAAAGCAGGCTTATAAACCGCTTGGTTATAAATAAAAGGTAAAATTATGTCAACAGAGCAGCAAGATCAACAAAACCAAATTGAAGAGTTAAACAACGAACTAAAAGTACGTCGCGAAAAGCTCGCTCATCTTCGCGAACAAGGTGTTGCGTTTCCTAATGATTTTCGCCGTGATGCGATTTCAAATGATCTCCACAAACAATATGGCGATAAAACTAACGAAGAGCTCATTGAAAACAAAATTATCGTAACGGTCGCAGGACGTATGATGATGCGCCGTATTATGGGGAAAGCGTCGTTTGTTTCTTTGCAAGATGTTGCTGGGCAAATCCAACTTTATGTTACCCGTGATGATCTCCCTGAAGGCTTTTATAACGAGCAATTTAAAAAATGGGATTTAGGTGATATTGTCGGTGCGAAAGGTTACTTATTTAAAACCAAAACAGGCGAGCTTTCTATTCACTGTGAAGAAATTCGTTTACTAACTAAAGCGCTACGTCCATTACCTGATAAGTTTCATGGACTTGCCGATCAAGAAATGCGCTATCGTCAACGTTACTTGGATCTTATCACCAATCAAGAATCAAGAGAGACGTTTAAAGCGCGTTCAAAAGTGGTTAGCGAAATCCGTAACTTTATGCTTGAAAATCACTTTATGGAAGTTGAAACCCCAATGATGCAAGTCATTCCAGGTGGTGCATCAGCGAAACCATTTATTACGCATCACAATGCGCTTGATTTAGATATGTATCTACGAATCGCGCCAGAGCTTTATTTAAAACGTTTAGTGGTGGGTGGCTTTGAACGTGTCTTTGAAATTAACCGTAACTTCCGTAACGAAGGGGTATCGCCAAGACACAATCCAGAATTCACCATGATGGAAATGTACATGGCTTATGCCGATTATAAAGATCTAATTATATTAACCGAAGCCTTATTCCGCCGTTTAGCAATTGCGGTAACAGGTGATGCTGTTGTGCAATATGGCGAGCATACTTTCGATTTTGGTAAACCATTTATTAAAATGACCATGCGTGAAGCAATTTGCCATTATCGCCCTGAAACCAATAATGCCGATTTAGATGATTTTGATAAAGCATGTGCCATTGCTCAATCTGTTGGCATCAAAATCGAAAAAGGCTGGGGACTTGGTCGTGTTGTGACTGAAATCTTTGAAGAAGTGGCTGAAGCAAATTTAATTCAACCAACGTTTATTACTGAATATCCAGCAGAAGTTTCACCGCTTGCTCGCCGTAACGATGAAAACCCATTTGTTACTGACCGATTCGAATTCTTTATTGGTGGTCGTGAAATTGGCAATGGATTCTCAGAACTTAATGATGCGGAAGATCAAGCTCAACGCTTTGCCGATCAAGTCACACAAAAAGATGCAGGTGATGATGAAGCTATGTTCTATGATGAAGATTATATCACCGCACTTGAACACGGCTTACCGCCTACAGCAGGATTGGGCATTGGGATTGACCGCACAGTGATGCTATTTACCAATAGCCATACTATTCGTGATGTTATTTTGTTCCCAACCATGCGTCCAATCAAATAAAATAATTTATTACTAAAAGCACACTTATTTTTTGGTAAGTGTGCTTTTATACTAAAACACATAGTTTCCTGAAACTTTTTGACAAACAACTGTAATAACCATATAAAAAACTTCACTTTATCACAGATAAGCAGCTTATATCATAAATAAATTTGTAAAATGCATTGAATATAAAACAGGCAATATAATTTTATACGCAAGTTATTTGCTAACTATGAGGTATTTACCCATCTATTCACTTTTTAGGTTATATTTTTGTAAAAAATATTCAGGATTCTATACTGTTTCGTGATTAATTGAGAATTTATAGTAATAGGTTAACATAGCCATATTATGGCTATCGTTGACTATAAATATAGTCAACGATAGTTGAATTAATTTAGTGGCTATCAGTCGGTTTGGCTTGATGTGGCAAGATCAGATTTAACACAATGGCTAAAATTCCGCACAAACTGATGCCTTGTAGGGCATACGATCCAAAATCAAAGATCATCCCACCAATCCCAAAAACTAAGACTAATGAGACAATACACATATTTCGAGGCACAGAAAGATCCACTTTGTGTTTAACTAAAATATTTATGCCCACTGATGCAATGGAACCAAACAATAGCACCATAATTCCCCCCATGACTACAGTTGGAATTGAGCCTAAAAATGCACCAATTTTGCCAATAAAAGACATTAAAATGGCCCAAATTGCCGCCCATGTCATGACGCGAGTTTTAAAATTACGCGTTAACGTTACCGCACCAATTACTTCCGCATAAGTAATACAGGGTGGTCCACCAAAAAATCCCGCTGTCGAAGTTGCCAATCCATCACCGAGTAATGTGCGCTGTAAACCAGGATCACGCGTATAATCTTTACCTGTGACAGTACTAATTGCCATAATATCACCAACATGTTCAATGGTTGGTGCAATCACAATTGGCAGCATATACAAAATTGCTTGCCAGTGAAATTCAGGAAACGTGAAATCAGGTATTTTAAACCACGGGGCATCAATCACCGGTTGAAAATTGACAATACCGAACATACAAGAAAGCGTATAACCAACCACAATACCGGAAATAATAGGTAATAATTTTAAAAAACCTTTTGCCCAAATAGCCAACACTAACGTTGTTAATAGTGAAGCCATTGAAATAAGAATCAATTGATAATTTTCAGCTTGTAGTCCACTATTTTTACCCATTGCCATCCCAACGGTAACCGGCGCAAGCGATAAGCCAATAACCATAATAATTGGACCTGTCACAACCGGCGGTAAGATGCGGTCAATAACATGGCTACCATTCATTTTGACTAAAAAAGCAAAAAACATAAAAACTAACCCGGCGGCAACTAAACCGCCTAAAGTAGCGGGGATCCCCCACTGCGCAACACCAAATGAGATAGGGGCAATAAACGCAAATGATGAAGCTAAAAATACTGGTACCTTACCTTTCGTGGTTAATTGAAATAATAAAGTACCTACTCCAGCAGTAAAAAGCGCTACATTGGGATTTAACCCCGTTAACAACGGTACTAATACCAATGCTCCAAATGCGACAAATAACATTTGTGCGCCAGTAAAAATATCCTGCCAAGAATGCTTATGCTGTGATGTTATATTTTCTGTTTTGTCTGTTGTGATATTGCTCACATCGCGCCTCTCTTACTTAACTAAATTTGTTGTATAACTTGCCTGTTTGACAGGCATAAAAAAACCGGTTTAACCGGTCTAAAATTTGAGATTTTATTTTGTGCCGAAGATTTTGTCTCCAGCATCCCCAAGTCCTGGTAATATGTAACCTTTTTCGTTCAACCTCTCATCAATTGATGCGGTATAAAGTTCAACGTCAGGGTGAGCTTGTTCAAGTACTTTAATACCTTCTGGTGCAGCAACCAAAACTAATACTTTAATATTTTTACAACCTGCTTTTTTAAGCAAATCGATTGTCGCGACCATTGAACCGCCTGTTGCAAGCATTGGATCCACAACTAAAGCTATTCGCTCTTCAATATCTGAGGTTAGCTTCTGGAAATAAGGAACAGGTTCGAGCGTTTCTTCGTTACGGTAAAAACCGACAACGCTAATACGGGCACTTGGAATATGCTCAAGCACACCATCCATCATACCTAAGCCCGCACGCAAAATAGGCACGACAGTAATTTTTTTACCTTTAATTTGCTCAACTTCAACAGGCCCACACCAACCATTGATCGTTACTTTTTCGGTAGGTAGATCCGCAGTGGCTTCGTAAGTTAATAAACTGCCAACTTCGCTGGCAAGATCGCGAAAGTCTTTGGTGCTAATATCGTGTTCACGCATTAAACCAATCTTATGGCGTACAAGAGGGTGTTTTACTTCAACTATTTTCATGGAGGGCCTCAGTGTTATTTTCTATAATCTGTTAGTCGGTATAAATAACCACTGAGGGGCGATTCTAACATAGATCTCACTTTATGAAAACCTGAAATCAACAAGCCCATCGACAATATAAATATGGATAACAAAATAAAAAATAAAAAATTTAATGATAAAAATCAGTTTCATTTTCAATTTTTTTCATTAAAATAAAGTTGCTTATATGATCTTTTCAATAATTTAATTAATGAAAAAGGAAAATAACGGATGAATTGGTTTATTGATTGTATTACAATAAATTATGGAAATTTTGATGGGCGAGCTTGCCGTGAAGAATATTGGATGTTCTCTTCGATCTATATTGTTCTAATTATTTTGATGATAATTATTGATAATATGATTAAAAATAACCTCGTTTTAACTTTGAGCTTGATGTTGGCTTTATTTGTTCCTAATTTCGCAGTTACAGTACGCCGTTTGCATGATGTTGATAAACCGGGTTGGTACTTTTGGACTGCAACACCTTATACGCTATTAAAGCTTATGTGTACCGATTCAACTCCTGGTCCTAACCAATATGGCGAGAACCCTAAAGGTTTATAATTTACTCATAACCTTATCACTAAATGTGGTAAGGTTAGATGATTCTCAATCCGACTTTCTGTTTTATCAAATACTTTCGCCGTCTAAATACTCAACTGGCATATCAATAACTTTTTGATCGACCTGCTCGCCATTAATGCGTTTTAATAATAGTTCTGCGGCAATTTTTCCCATTTCAATTCTGGGGGTCTGTATAGACGCTAATTTAGGATTCATAAATTGACCAATTTGATGTCCATGAAATCCAACAATCGCTATCTGTTTTGGCACTTCAATTCCCATCCGCTGGCATTCAAATAATACCCCCAAAGCTAAGTCATCATTAGTACTAAAAATACCGTCAACACGAGGAAACTCCGCTAAAATTTGATGTAAAAATCTCGCCCCTAATTCATAAGACGACGCTTCTTTAGTTGCTAGCGTTCGTGGGGTTAATCCTGCTTCTTCCATTGCCTTTTCATAACCTTGTTGACGAATAATACTTCGTTGGTCTTGCCTTGCGCTAAAATAGACAATATTTTGACGCCCTTTATTTATCATTCGCTGAATCATCTTTTTAGTCGCCGTAAAATTATCAAATCCAACCGCCATATCAATGCAAGGTGAAACGCTATCCATAATTTCAACAACAGGTATACCCGAAATTTCGATCATTTTTAATGTTGCTGGAGTATGTGTTCTTTCGGTTAAAATTAATCCATCAATATTATAAGAAAGTAGTGAACGCAAACGTGATTCTTCTTTTTCTGCACTATAGCCAGTATGGGTAATCATAGTTTGATATCCCCTAGCATCAGTCACCATTTCAATACCTTTTAAAATATCAGCAAAAACTTGATTGGTAAAAGAAGGAAACACAATACCAATCGCATTACTTTTGGCATTAGACAGCATATCGGGAGCTTTATTAGGAATGTAGCCAAGCTCATCTATCGCGGCTGAAATTTGCAATTGAAGAGGTTTAGACACCAGATTAGGATCACGTAAAAAACGACTGACTGTCATTTTACTAATCCCAATTAAATTGGCGATTTCTTGCAAACCCGTTCGACGTTTTTTATGGCTATTCATTCGCTTTTTCCGGTAGTCTTGGCTGCCAATCTATGGCTGCTTTGCCTTGTTGTATAATAAGATCATTCGCTTTTGAAAAATGCCTACAACCCAAAAAGCCGCGATGGGCAGATAACGGCGATGGGTGCACTGATGTTAATACATGATGCTTTTGACGATTAATAAACTGACCTTTTTTTTGTGCAGGAGATCCCCACAATAAAAAAACCACACCCTCAAGATGCTTATCAATTGCGGCTATCACATGGTCAGTAAAGGTTTCCCAACCTATTTTTGCATGAGAATGCGCCTGCCCTGCTTCAACCGTCAGCACATTATTTAATAATAATACGCCTTGGGTCGCCCAAGAAGCTAAATAGCCATGAGAAGGAATTGTAAATCCATCAATATCCGTTGATAGCTCTTTATAGATATTCATTAACGATGGCGGTGGCTTAATTCCCGGTAAAACAGAAAATGAAAGTCCGTGGGCTTGATTAGGACCATGATAAGGATCTTGCCCTAAAATCACGACTTTGATTTGATCAAATGGCGTGAAACGAAATGCATTAAACACATCATGCTGTGGTGGATACACAATCTTACCATTAGCGCGCTCAGATGCCACAAATTGCATTATATGTTGAAAATAGGGCTTCTGTTTTTCACCGCCGATAACGTCATGCCATGTTAATTGATTATTCATACAATACCTATACTATAATTTTATATGACTCAACAACACTATTTGCTGATTGCAATAATTATACCTAAAAATCATAATAAACCTAATGCTAATCAGCTTAAAGCGCGCTAAATCAAAATTGTTAAATATTCAGTTAAGCATACAATAACAACCCATTATTTAATGCCTCAATACTAATGGCATATTTTGACAATATTTTAAATCACAACAAGTTTGACTAAATAAATATCCAGTGGCGTTCCTTTATTTTTTAAAAGGCAATAGACATGGTTAATAAATCAAGAAACAATTAATATAATAAAGTGTGTTTATACAATCATAACTAAAATACTAAACAAAGGTATTACTTATTGAATCGATAGCTTTTTTTGACTTTAATCAAATATTCAAAGTGCTATATTAACCCTAATTATTTTAGGGCAATAAGGCCCCGTTAGGAGGATTTAAAATGATTACAGGTATCCAAATTACTAAAGCAGACAATGCAGCACTTCTTAACTCTTTCTGGTTATTAGACGACGCGACAAAAGAAGCGCGCTGTGTAGCTGCTAAATCAGTTTATAAAGAAGATCAAGTGATCCCGACTGCAGAACTAGGTCAATTCGAATATCGTGAAGTTCCATTAGATGTTGCACCAACTATTAAAGTTGAAGGCGGTCAACACTTAAATGTGAACGTTCTTCGTCGTGAAACTTTGGAAGATGCCGTACAACATCCAGAAAAATACCCACAATTAACCATTCGTGTTTCTGGTTATGCAGTGCGTTTTAACTCACTAACAGCAGAACAACAACGCGACGTTATTGCTCGTACATTTACGACTAAAATCTAATTAAATCGGGTTTAAGTTTTATAAAGGATAATCTAAGTAATTAGGTTATCCTTTTTTATAACTTAAATATCACAATATGCTAACACAGTAGTTATTATGCGAAAAAGCATCTATTGATCGTAGATACTTTTTATGCTTGATGACATTCAACCCAACGTAAGTACTGTCGCCAGAAAGGATCGAACTCACATTCAATTTTAACTGATAACGTATTATATCGGTTTGTTATCTGTTGTACTAATTGAAGTGCTGAGTGTTTATTTCCTACATGCCATAACATATTTCTTACACCTTGACTAAAACTATTTTGACAATGAATACCTCGCTCATCAGCACGTAAAGCAAGATTAATAGCATCTTCTAATTCATAAACAGCTGAAAGAGTCTCTTTACTATCAATATCAACGATAACATTAAGTGCATAACAATAATTTTCATGCCCAACCAAAGAATTAGCCGCTTCATTACGATGCACTAACATTTTAAGATCCGTTAATTCAAATACAATCCATTGATCCTCTTGAGCATTAAGTACACCTGTGTGTTTTAAATCTTCTTTCCATAACCGATCAAAAATAGTTACAAATTGGTTAGCAGGAACTGTCGCAACATTCTGATCTGTCTTTAAAAACTCAATAGATTCTACTCTAATAGCAAAATCATATTCACCCAATAGATGATCGAGATAAATCAATGCCATCGTTTCTGCTTGTTTTATCATATCTTCGGGAACAGTCTTAGCGAACATAATGCCAATAGATATTTTACGATAACTTTCTTTATATTGAATTAATAAATCAGTTGCACCTAATGAGAAAGAACTCTCTTTAGATTTTATAACAAAGGTATCTACATTATTAATGCGCTGACGAAATGCTTCTACTTCGAAAAACTGAAGATCAGGTGCTTGTCGGGAAATTTCCATTACATACTCGAATCGATCAATTTTTCCATCCGCGGTAAAAATAATTTTATGCTTCTTAGTATCCCCTACAGTAATTTCAGCAATGACATCTAACTGATTTTCATCTAATAGCTTATTGATATTTTCCATTATATCGATAAGTTCAAGTTCATTAAGAGATTGTTCAGATTTCTTTACCTGTTGCCAAAAATCGTGAATTATCACACTTAAATGATCTTGTGAGCTTTGTTTCTCTTTTGGTGTGTCTTTAATATCAGGCGGTAATTTTTTCCAAAACTTTTTAAAAAACATATATATTATTCCTTTCATGTCATTAAAATCATACAAAACTAATATTAATAATTTAACTAATGTATACTATATTCATTTAAAGTTAATAACTATCGATTATCTAATAAGGTTATTAATTTAAATATTGCTGTAAGGAAATTTTATTTTATGGAAATAGGAAAGTAAAAAATATTAAAATTAAACAATAATATAAAAATAAAATACGAGATTAGTAACCTAATCTCGCTATTATTTCAACTATGATTAGCTTTATTCAAAAAACTTTTTCACTTTGTCAAAGAAGCTTTTTTCTTTGGGGCTATGTTTAGAGTTTTTATCGGCTTTAAAGCTTTCACCTAATTCTTTAAGCAGCTCTTTTTGTTTGCTCGTTAGGTTAACTGGCGTTTCAACCACAACATGACAGTAAAGATCACCTACCGCACTACCGCGTAATGATTTGACGCCTTTACCTCGTAGTCGGAACATTTTACCAGTCTGTGTTTCAGCAGGAATCGTTAAGCTGACCTTGCCATTAAGGGTTGGTACTTCAACTTCGCCACCGAGTGATGCCAATGCAATATTAATTGGAATTTCGCAATGCAGATTGGTGCCGTCTCGTTCAAAAATAGCATGCGGTTTAATTTGCATTTGAACATATAAATCACCTGATGGTGCACCATTTAAACCGGCTTCGCCCTCACCAGATAATCGGATACGGTTGCCAGTATCAACTCCCGCTGGAATAGTAACAGACAATGTTTTCGTTTTTTCAACGCGACCTTCACCATGACATTTTTTACATGGATTTTTAACCACTTTACCCCGTCCATGACAAGTTGGGCACTCTTGTTGCACGGCAAAAAAACCTTGTCGCATTTGTACAACACCTGCACCATGACAGGTATTACACGTGACCACATCAGAAGATTTTTCAGCGCCTTGCCCATGGCAAGTATCACAACTTACCCAAGTTAGTACTTTAATTTCTTTACTAACACCTGCCGCGGCTTCTTCTAATGTTAGGGTGATATTGTATTGTAAGTCATTGCCACGAGATGCGGTTTGACTGCGCCCACGACCGCCACCAAAAAAATCACTGAATATATCGTCGAACGCACCACCGCCAAAGCCACCAAATCCGCCGAATCCACCCGATCCACCCTGTCCTTGTTCAAAAGCAGCATGACCATATTGATCATAAGCCGCTTTTTTTTGCGGATCAGTTAGGATTTCGTAAGCTTCTTTCACCTCTTTAAACTTTGCTTCAGCTTCGGTTTTGTTATCTTGATTTTTATCAGGATGATATTTCATCGCTAGGCGTTTATAGGCTTTTTTTATCTCACTTTCACTGGCACTTTTACTGACGCCCAATGTTTCATAATAATCTTTCTTCGCCATAATTGACCTTTATTTTTTATGATTGTATAAACAACTAAACGGGCTTGAGTTACCTCGCGCCCGTTTAACTTGTTATATGTTTAAAACTTGTTGAAATAACTCATTAAAAAACATTGTAGTTAATGTTTATTTTTTATCATCATCAACTTCTTTGAAGTCTGCATCAACAACATCATCTTGCGCATTAGTGTTTCCACTATTTGCTTGACCCGCACCTTGAGCTGCTTGGGCTTGTTGTTGTGCTAATTCAAGCAATTTTTTAGATGCTTCCATTAATGCATTAATTTTAGCTTCAATTTCTGCTTTATCTTCGCCACGAGCGGCAACTTCTAAAGCATTTACTGCATCTTCAATTGCTTTTTTATCATCAGCTGATAACTGATCACCGGCTTCAGTCACTTGTTTACGTGTTGAGTGAACAAGATGATCGGCTTGGTTACGAGTTTGAGCTAGCTCTTCAAATTTACGGTCTGCATCAGCATTAGCTTCTGCGTCGTTTACCATTTTTTGAATCTCTTCTTCACTTAATCCTGAAGAGGCTTTAATCGTAATTTTTTGTTCACGTCCAGTATTTTTGTCTTTCGCAGATACATGTAAAATACCGTCAGCATCAATATCAAAAGTAACTTCAATTTGTGGCATACCGCGAGGTGCAGCTTGAATACCATCTAGATTGAATTGACCTAATGATTTGTTATCACCCGCACGTTTACGTTCACCTTGTAACACATGAATGGTTACAGCTGATTGATTATCTTCAGCAGTTGAGAACACTTGACTATGTTTAGTTGGAATAGTTGTGTTCTTTTCAATTAAAGTTGTCATAACGCCACCCATAGTCTCAATACCTAAAGACAATGGGGTAACATCAAGTAATAACACATCTTTAACATCACCACCAAGTACACCACCTTGAACAGCTGCACCAACTGCAACCGCTTCGTCAGGGTTTACATCTTTACGTGGTTCTTTACCAAAGAAGTCAGCAACCGCTTTTTGAACCATTGGCATACGTGTTTGACCACCAACAAGAATAACATCTTTAATGTCCGAAACAGAAAGACCTGCATCTTGTAATGCTGTTTTTACAGGATCCATTGAACGTTTAACTAAATCTTCAACTAAAGACTCAAGTTTAGCGCGTGTTACTTTGATATTTAAATGTTTTGGACCACTTGCATCAGCAGTAATATACGGTAAATTAATATCAGTTTGTTGTGCTGATGATAATTCAATTTTTGCTTTTTCTGCTGCTTCTTTTAAACGTTGCATTGCAAGCGGATCATTTTTTAAATCGAAGTTTTGTTCACGTTTAAATTCGTCAACTAAATAGTTGATTAAGCGTGAGTCAAAATCTTCACCACCTAAGTGAGTATCACCATTTGTTGCTAATACTTCAAAGGTTTTTTCGCCATCAACATCGTCGATTTCGATAATAGAAATATCAAATGTACCACCACCAAGGTCGTAAACAGCAATAGTACGGTTACCTACATCTTTATCTAAACCATAAGCAAGCGCTGCAGCTGTTGGTTCGTTGATGATACGTTTTACATCAAGTCCTGCAATACGACCAGCATCTTTGGTTGCTTGACGTTGTGCATCGTTAAAGTAAGCTGGAACAGTAATTACCGCTTCTGTCACTGCTTCGCCAAGATAATCTTCTGCTGTTTTTTTCATTTTCTTTAACACTTCAGCAGAAATTTGTGGTGGCGCAATTTTTTGACCTTTAACATCAACCCATGCATCACCATTATCGGCTTTTACAATTTTATATGGCATGATACTAACGTCACGTTGTACTTCGGCATCTTCAAAACGACGACCAATTAAACGTTTAATTGCAAATAATGTATTTTGTGGATTGGTTACTGCTTGACGTTTTGCTGGTTGACCAACTAAGATTTCACCATCTTGAGTATAAGCAATAATGGAAGGGGTTGTGCGATCGCCTTCTGCATTTTCTAATACTTTTGCTTGGCCATTGTCCATTACAGCAACACATGAATTTGTTGTACCTAAATCAATACCAATAATTTTACCCATAATCTTTTCTCCTCAAAATCTGTATTTTATTTCTTGTATATAGGTCTTAAATATTAATTTTCAAGCCCTTATTTCACAAAGAAATGTTTTTGTTTTCACATAAATGGGAACATTATTATTAATATCAAGGGGCGCAAAAAAATAATTTTCCCTGAAATCTTGATTATCGCGTTTTCTGCACTTATCATTGCCGCTCTTTTTTAATCATCAAACTTAACTTATAGGATCCTTATGGAACAAACAAAACTTGCAAATCCTGGCCCACTTGGTTTAATGGGATTTGGTATGACAACAATTTTATTAAATATTCATAATGCTGGATTTTTCCCAGCTATGACAGTTATTGTCTCAATGGGTATTTTTTATGGTGGTCTTGCACAAGTCATTGCTGGCATTTTAGAATTTCGAAAAGGCAATACGTTTGGTACAACAGCATTTACTTCTTATGGTTTCTTTTGGATTGTGTTAGTGGGTATTTGGTATTTACCAACTTCACCAGCGACAGCACCATCTGATGCTACCTTTGTTGGTATTTTCCTTGCTTTATGGGGAGTTTTTACTGGCTTTATGTTTATTGGTACATTAAAAGGTAACCGCGCATTACAATTTGTTTTTGCCAGTTTAACGGTTTTATTTACTTTATTAGCTATTGGTAATATTTCAGGTAATCATGACATTATCCATATTGCCGGTTTTGAAGGCATTATTTGTGGAGCAAGTGCTGTTTATTTAGCAATGGCAGAAGTAATTAACGAACAATATGGTCGTACCATTTTACCGATTGGTGCACCAAAAGGCGCTGCACATTAATAAATTTTACTTAATTTCAATAATTAAAAAACGGGGAATTATCCCCGTTTTTTATTAGGTTTTATTATTAATTATTTTTTATATGCATCATTATGAACACCAACCGCTGCACGTCCAGATGGATCATTTAGGTTTTTAAATGATTCATCCCATTCAATTGCTTTCGCAGTTGAGCAAGCAACTGTTGGACCACCCGGCACGCAATGTGCTGCACTTTCCAGTGGGAATAGTTCATTAAAAATCTCACGATACATATAGGCTTCTTTTGAAGTCGGCGTATTGTATGGGAAACGGAATTTTGCATTTTCTAATTGCTGATCAGTAATTTTACTTTCGGCAATCTCTTTTAATGTATCAATCCAGCTATAACCCACACCGTCAGAGAATTGTTCTTTTTGACGCCAAACAACCGATGCTGGTAAATAAGACTCAAATGCTTCGCGAACAATGTGTTTTTCCATTTTGCCATTACTGCCACACATTTTATCTTTTGGATTAATGCGCATAGCAACATCTAAGAATTTCTTATCAAGGAATGGAACTCGAGCTTCAACGCCCCATGCCGCCATCGCCTTATTAGCACGAGCACAATCATACATATGTAACGCAGCTAATTTGCGTACGGTTTCTTCATGGAACTCTTTGGCATTTGGTGCTTTGTGGAAATAAAGGTAACCACCAAACACTTCATCAGCACCCTCACCAGAAAGTACCATTTTAATGCCCATGGCTTTGATTTTACGCGCCATTAAATACATTGGAGTGGACGCGCGAATGGTTGTTACATCATAGGTTTCGATAAAATAAATCACATCACGAATCGCATCAATACCTTCTTGAATGGTAAAGTTAATTTCGTGATGGACTGTACCTAAATGATCCGCAACCGCTTGTGCAGCTTTAAGATCGGGTGCGCCTTTTAGACCAACAGCAAATGAGTGTAACTGCGGCCACCATGCTTCCGATTTTTCGTGATCTTCAACACGACGAGCAGAGAATTTTTTAGTGATTGCTGAAATGACTGAAGAATCAAGTCCACCTGATAATAATACCCCATAAGGAACATCAGACATTAAATGACTTTTTACTGACTCTTCTAATGCAACACGAAGTTCATTGATATCTGCTTTATTATCTTTAACGTTGTCATAATCCATCCAGTCACGTTTGTAATAGGTTTTGATTTCACCTTCGGTACTAGATAGGTAACATCCTGGAGGGAAAGCCTCAATTGTTTTGCAAACAGGTACTAAGGCTTTCATTTCAGAGGCAACATAAAATGTACCATTTTCGTCATGACCAGTATACATTGGAATAATACCAATATGGTCACGACCAATAAAATAGCTACCTTTATTAATATCATAAAGGATAAAAGCAAACATGCCTTGTAATTCATCAAGGCAGTCAATACCCTTTTCTTGATATAAAGCAAGAATCACTTCACAGTCTGAACCAGTTTGAAACTCATAACGATCTTTGTACTGATTTCGGAGTTCTTGATGATTATAAATTTCGCCATTCACCGCTAAAACTAGGGTTTTATCTTTATTATAAAGAGGCTGAGATCCGGTATTAACATCCACAATTGATAAACGTTCATGAGCAAGGATAGCTTTATCAGACGCAAAAATACCAGACCAATCAGGACCACGATGACGCTGTAGACATGATAGCTCTAATGCTTTTGTTCGTAGTTGTTCTGGATCTGATTTAATATCAAGAATACCTAAAATCGAACACATTGATTTTCTCCATTTCAAATCGCATAAGCGATACTATTACAAGTAAAAAACTAACTATATAAAAATTTCACACTATTTTTTATTTTTATTAAATAAAAGAAAGAGGATGAATAAATATTTAAATAAACAGCATACACACTAATAATACACAATTAAAGCGCAATGTCATTATACTTTTTCTATCATTGCAAAAAGTAATCATTATTTTTTTAGCCATTGACCTTGTTGCTTTATATATTGACCTGCTGGGGTCTTTTCTTGCGCTTTACTACCCGCTTTTTTTTCTACTTCACTTAAAGGAACATTGCTTTCAGCGGATACTTTTTGATACTGTGCTTTACGAGCTTGATTAATCAGTTGCGCAATTTCAGTGGCATTACCTTCATTTTTCACAACACCTAAATAACCATCAGCCTGTTCACCAACAACCCCTTGTGCTTTGGCTTGACTCAATGAATCCATAGCTTGCTCTAAATTTAATGCAAACGCAGAAAAAGATAAAACGACAGACAATAATGCTACAGTTGCTTTTTTACAAATAGTCATAACAAACTCCTTAATAAATACATCATATTTTATTAATTTAAATGCGGATCCAGATTTTTCTATTAGTTACATTCAAATCGATAGATGAAAATAAAACCGATTAATTTAATATAATCCAGATTTATTGATGATATTATCTAACGCCTTATCAACCTTAATATTAATTTCGTGGTCTATCTTAACATTCAAATTGATATTAATGGGTTCGCTCGGCGCTTGCACTTTTACTGTTGGCGAACATCCGATTAACGCACTACTTAGCATCATTATTGCAATAACATTTCGTATCATAAAATGACCTCTTATTTTGAAGCTTCCTTTTTTAAACGGGCTTGAATTCGTTTACGAACTGGCTCACTAATTTGATCAGATAACTGTAAGCTCATCAGCAATTTAGCCATATTTTCTTCAAGATTGATATTTAAATTCACTGCTTTGCCATTTTCAACATCTAAATTACTTCCTTGAATATTCAATTTCAATTTCGCAATGTCGTTAGCGTAATCAACTGTACCTTGTAATTTAGTATAATGAAAGTTTTTAATAATATCAGTGAGTATTTTCATATTTGGGTTACTTTGCGCATAATTTTTTAAGGCTGAATTTTCAAACTGTAAATAACCTTGATTAATTGTAGTTAGCTGCCCATTTTTAATTGCCACTTCAAATGCTGCTTCACTCTTAGTTTTCGCTTTTAATAATGTAATTGGTAAAAAACCATCAATCGTACCGTCGCCAGCAAGCCCTTCGGTTGGATATTTAGCAAGAATATCTTTTAATTGTATCTGTTTTATCTTTAAATTTAATTGTTGGGGTAATTTAGCTAAATTCAATTTACTCGGTTCAATAAAAACTAAACCAGAAAAAATATCAGCTTGAAGCTTTTTCCAAGTCACTATGCCTTTGCTAGGCGCTTTAAATGAAGCGGAATAACTACCCACTAATTTTACCTTTTTAAAGGCGATACCCATATTTACTTCTTGGACATTTAACGCCGGCGTCGAAATCGTAAATCGGTTATCTTTAACAATCATATTGACATCACCTGTCACCGATTTGATTTCACTACTTTTATAAATACCATTGAGTTTATTAATCGTTAGCATTGCTGTAACAAAGAGTTGATTACGATCAAATGGAATTTTTGATTCAAGTTGAATGTTCAAATTCCCTGCGGCAGAGTCAAGGATTAAATCGTTAGAAAGATTCGTCTTTTCTATGTTAATTGAAGCTTTATCTGAAGTCATTAACGCCAATTGATTACCAGATACCCAGCCAGTAAATGGCAATGTTACATGACTATTTTTTAGACCAAATTGCTTTAAAGATGTCTTAAAAAGACCGTTTTGTACATTAAACTGTGAGGCAGTTTGATCAAAGGATAAAGTTGCTGATAATTGTGCGATATCTTGAGTATTGGTTGATAGATTAAGTTGTATAGCTTGCTGCTGTTTACTGATATCGACTTTTAAATCTAATTGTTCTTTATCTTGTTCATAAAATCGCAATGTATCTATATGAATTTTCTTAGGTGACCAATAAATAATCGTTGGAATCAAAGAGAGATCAAGATCGGATTGATTAAGATTTTCAGTAGCAGTATCAACTACGTTGCCGACAGAATCTAAAACCGTTTCAGATTGATTTATTTGCCAGTGAACATCCAAATTGTTTGCTGATAAATGTGACCACGAAATTAACACATTTCTAGCCGTTATAGAGATTTGAGATTGCTTACTTACAGTAAGCTCATCAAAAGTAAGGCCTTTAAAACCAATGCTAGCACTATGCCAATCGACCATAATCCCATGTTTCTGCTTGAATGACTGCCAATAACGCCATCCATACAAGCAAAATAGTACGATAAAAAATAAGATACTCAGTGAGATCCAATAGCGTTTTTTTAAGCGAACCATAGTAGTTCTCGATTTGGCAAAAATAATTGCAGGGTATCCCCTGCAATAAATGTCTATTAATTTTGAGATTGTTCTCGCTGTGTAATATATGCCAGCGCCTTCTCAATTCTAGTAAGCGTGCGCTTTTTACCAACTGCAAAAACAGTCGCATCAACCGATGGTGATTGTCCGATGCCTGTTACGGCAACGCGTAGTGGCATGCCAACTTTTCCCATGCCAACATCAAGCTCAGTTGCCGTTGCTTCAATGGCATGGTGAATTTTATCAATTTGCCAATCAAAATCAGCAATCGCTTCAATTTTTGCTTTAATTGTTTCTAATGGCTCTTTGGCGACTGGACGTAAATGTTTTTTAGCCGCATCAGCATCAAACTCAGCAAAGTCTTGATAACAATAAGAACAAGATTCAGCCATTTCTTTTAGTGTTTTACAACGTTCGCCAAATAGCTTAATAATTGTAATGAGATCGGGACCATTAGCTAAATCATAGCCTTGTTGATTCATATGCCAAACTAAATGCTGAGCAACATAATCTGCATCTAACTGATTAATATAATGGTGATTTAACCAAAGTAGTTTTTCAGTATTAAATGCACTGGCTGATTTACTCACCGCATCTAATGAAAAATAACTAATCATTTCGGGCACAGAGAATATCTCTTGATCGCCATGTGACCAGCCAAGGCGTACTAAATAGTTCAGTAGCGCTTCGGGTAAATAACCGTCATCACGATATTGCATTACACTGACCGCACCATGACGCTTAGATAATTTTTGTCCATCATCCCCTAAAATCATCGAAACATGCCCATATTCAGGCAATGGCGCACCTAACGCTTTGAGAATGTTGATCTGGCGAGGCGTGTTGTTGATATGATCTTCACCACGAATAACATGGGTAATTTCCATATCCCAATCATCAACAACCACACAGAAATTATAAGTTGGTGAACCGTCAGTGCGACGAATAATAAGATCATCAAGCTCTTTATTGGCAATCTCAATTGGCCCACGAATTAAATCATTAAAGATAACGGTACCATCAATAGGATTAGCAAAACGAACAACATGAGGTTCATCATGAGAATGTTCTTTTTGTACCGAATCACAACGGCAATGGCCATCGTAACGCGCCTTTTCACCTTTTGCCATTTGTTCTTCACGCAATTTTTCAAGACGTTCTTTAGAACAGTAACAACGATAAGCGGTACCTTTGGCTAACATTTCATCAATGACCTGATGGTAACGATCAAAACGTTTAGTTTGATAATAAGGACCTTCATCCCATGATAATTTTAACCAATTCATACCCTCCATAATCGCTTCAATCGCTTCTGGTGTTGAGCGTTCAAGATCGGTATCTTCAATACGTAATACAAATGTACCTTTTGCATGGCGAGTATAAAGCCAAGAATAAAGTGCAGTACGAGCACCACCTACGTGTAAATAGCCTGTTGGGCTGGGTGCGAAACGGGTTTTGATTTTCATGAAATAATCCTAAAAATAACAAAAACGAGCGCCTAATTAACCAGACTATGGCTTGCGCTCCCTTTTCTTATTCTGCCTGTTGCTCTGACAGAATAACATTTTGATATAAATTTGATTTAGTTACCTATTCTAACACGCCGAAAGGTTTCGGCAATAGTGCCATTAATGTTAGAAAGTTAAGCCATGCTGTGTAAAAAAGTTTCAGAAAAGCATGTGTTTCAGTATAAAATTAACATTTAGCCATTTTATTTAAGTTAAGGTTGATTTATTTAGTACTGATCTAGCCTCATTAGTGTGCTTCATCCCAGTTATCACCCACGCCGACATCCACTTTTAATGGTATAGATAGCTGATAACAATTTTCCATAATCGATTTTATTTGAGTTCGATACTGTTCGACCAATTCCTCTTTTACTTCAAATACGAGTTCATCGTGGACTTGCATCACCATCCTAATATTACCTACAGGTAGGCTTTTAATCCATTCACTCACCTTAATCATCGCTGTTTTGATAATATCGGCCGCCGTGCCTTGCATTGGCGCATTAATAGCGGCACGCTCAGCACCGCGACGTTCAATACCACTTCCTGATTTAATTTTAGGAAGATACAAACGTCGACCAGATAAAGTTTCAATATAACCTTGTTCTGCTGCTTGCAGGCGGATTTCGTCCATATAAGTTTGAACGCCTGGGTAACGTTCAAAATAGCGATCGATATAAAAGCTGGCTTCTTTACGAGTAATATTAATTTGTTTAGATAAGCCAAAAGCACTCATACCGTAAATTAATCCAAAATTAACTGCTTTTGCCCGTCTTCGCTCTTCAAAAGTGACTTCAGATTCAGATTTATCTAAAATTTCGCTCGCTGTCACTCGGTGGATATCTTTATCGTTAGCAAAAGCGTTAAGTAAGCTTTTATCTTGTGATAGATGCGCCATGATACGTAATTCAATTTGCGAATAATCAGCAGAAATAATCTTATAACCTTTTGGCGCAACAAATGCCTGTCGAATTCGACGCCCTTCTTCGGTTCTCACTGGAATATGTTGTAAATTTGGCTCATTTGACGACAATCGACCCGTTATCGTACCGATTTGATTATAATTAGTGTGGATCCGATGATCGATAGGGCTAACCATCAATGGTAATTTATCGGTATAAGTATTTTTTAACTTAGCTAAACTACGATAAAGCAAAATCATGCGCGGCAACTCGTATTGATTAGCTAGCTCACTCAAAACATCTTCACTAGTTGACGGTTCGCCTTTTGGCGTCTTTTTGAGTACCGGTAATTGATGCTTATCAAATAAAAGAGCTTGAATTTGTTTAGGTGATGCCGGATTAAAATTTTCACCTGCCAACAATTGTAATCTTTCTTGAATTTCGTTCAATTTGTTGTTCAATTCAGTAGAATGCTTATTTAATAACTTGGCATCAATCAAAACACCGGTTCTTTCCATTTCGGCTATTATAATGGTGAGTGGCATTTCAATATTAGTGAATAGATTTTTTAATTTTTGGTCTCGTTCAAGATCAGGCCATAACTTATTATGCAATTGTAACGTGATATCGGCATCTTCAGCAGCATATTGCGTCGTTTTTATTACATCAATATTATCAATAGTCACTCGAATTTTATCAAATTTAGTTAATTCATCATAAGTAATGGTTTTGTGATTCAAATAGCGATTTGCCAAACTATCCATATCATGACGGTCATTACTGTTTAATACATAAGATTCAATCATGGTATCAAACGCAATCCCTTGCACTGTTATGCCATAGTTTGCCAGCACGCTGTAATCAAATTTCGCATTTTGGGCAATTTTTTGGATTTTTGGATTTTCAAATATCGGTTTTAATTTAGCTAAAACATCATTGAGCGGCAATTGCTTCGGAACACCTAAATATTGGTGAGCAAGTGGAATATAAGCCGCTTGATAAGGTTCAACACTGAGTGATATGCCTACTAATTTAGCATGCACATGATCTACATTATCGGTTTCAGTATCAAACGCGAATTGCTTGCTATTTGTTAATTTTACAAGCCATTCATCTAGTTGTTCATTGGTTAATATGCATTGGTAATCAGTTTCTGTGTTTTGTGAAGTTGGTGTAAGTTGTTCTTCTTGAGTAGATAAGAAGAAATTATCATCGGCTTCTACCGCAGTATTTTTTTGCTGTTTTAAAAAGGTACCACCAATTAATTCTTTTTGCCAACGATGAAAACCATAGTAATTAAACAACTCAATTAGAGCCTTAACGTCAATATCCCCTACCAATAATTGCTCATTGGTAAAATCTAACTTCACATCGGTTTTGATTGTTGCGAGTAAATAAGAAAGATCTGCATCATTTTGATTATCAATCAATTTTTTCTTTAAAGATTTAGCGCCCCGGATCGATAATTTTTCAATATCATCCAATCGATTATAAATATCTTTTATGCCATCAAATTCAGATAATAAACTTTGTGCCGTTTTTTCCCCTATGCCCGGTACACCAGGGATATTATCGGAAGAATCCCCTCTTAATGCTAAATAATCAATCATCTTTTCGGGTGGAACACCAAATTTTTCCATAACGCCTTTTGGATCAAGAATCGTATTATTCATGGTATTAATAAGCGTGATTTTATCACTCACCAACTGAGCCATGTCTTTATCGCCAGTACTAATCAACACTTCAAGATTTTCCTTTTCTGCTTGTCTAGCTAGTGTACCAATGACATCATCTGCTTCGACACCATCAATGCAAAGTAGTGGTAAACCCATGGCTTTCAAAATAGTGTGAATAGGTTCAATTTGGGGACGAAGATTTTCGGGCATTGCCTCTCGGGTAGCTTTATATTCGCTATAGATCTCGTTACGAAATGATCCACCTTTGGCATCAAATACCACAGCAATATGGGAAGAGTTGTATTGATTAATTAAACTACGAACCATATTAATCACACCAAAAATAGCGCCTGTTGGCTCACCTTTGGCATTGGTTAATGGAGGACATGCAAAAAAAGCACGGTAAAGATAAGATGATCCATCAATTAAAATAATCGGTGTATTATTTGGCATTATGGTTACCTAAAACGTTAGTCAATTCAATGACTGATAGTATAACCTAATTAGCTAGAATATTCTTAGGAAGACAATAATATAATGTAAAAAAGTTTCAGGAAACTATGCGTTTTAGTATAAAAATCTGTAAGAACTGTATATTACATCACGAGTGTTATATAATATTGCCTCTAATTTCGCCTGAGTATTTGATAAATGACAGAATTAACTCTTGCTGCGCAAAAAGTCAAAGAAGCACTAGCCGCTAAAAACCTTGAAACACCATCATGCCGTCTAGCTATGGATAATAGTGAGCGTAAAGCAAAAATCGAGGCTCACTTCCGTGAAATTATGAAATTAATGGAGCTGGATTTGACTGATGATAGTCTTGCCGAGACGCCTCATCGTGTATCAAAAATGTATGTTGATGAGATTTTTTCAGGTCTTTATTATGAAAATTTTCCGAAAATCACGCTAATCGAAAATAAAATGCAAGTTGACGAGATGATAACTGTTCGCGATATTACACTGACCAGTGTTTGTGAACACCATTTTGTTACCATCGACGGCAAAGCTACCGTTTCTTATATTCCGAAAGATAAAGTGATTGGTTTATCGAAAATCAATCGTATCGTTGAGTTTTTTTCACAACGCCCCCAAGTACAAGAAAGATTAACTCAGCAAATTTTAGTTGCTCTGCAAACGTTACTTGGTACAGTCAATGTTGCAGTTTCAATTGATGCGACCCATTATTGCGTAAAAGCCAGAGGCATTAAAGATTCGAGCAGCACGACAACCACCACAGCGCTTGGAGGTGGTTTTAAAACAAATCCAAGTACAAGACAAGAGTTTTTACGAGCACTAAACCATTATTGATATTATATGTAAGAAAACGCTGGAGTGTTTATATTTCATGATTAAAATAATCGGCTAAAAACACATAAGGCGTTTTCCTAAAAATTTCTTAATGTTTTGTTTTATATATTTTTTATTTTGAAATATTTCCTGATTATGCCATCTCTCCATTAAAGTGCGTATCACGCTTTCTGCTTTCTTATTCGCTTTTGGGTGGGTAGATTTTGTGAATATTTCGTCCAGATAAGTTTTGTTATCGTGTTTTATTTGCCAGATTAGATTTATCTTCAATCGGGCTTTTTTGACTCGTTATACATGGTTGGAAGATTGCTCACAAAGCGTTTAACCAAATCGGTGACAGTTATTTTTTCTTTATGATACTTGCCATATCTCTTGCTGGCGATAAGACGTTAATTTTGTTTTTTATGTATATTGATTATTTTAGTTTCTCAAATTACTGTAAATAACGCGAGTAATTCCTATACTCTAGCAATATTATCTTAGCAATTACCTATTTGTCGCTTTAATTCATCTTCGTTTTACTTAGTAAAGTAACTAGCATGGAGCATTTCATTTTTTTTGTCAGATAGGTTTTGGGGCTTTCAAACAGTTAACGATAAAAATAACGCCAGTATAAATATCCACAAAAAAGAACCAAAAAATTGTTTTTTTATACAAAACGTGAGACTGATTGTAGTATTTATATTTCTTTACAAATTTTTCTATTTAAAAGGTGAACAATTTTTTTAAGGCGTTATAATTTTGGTGATTAAAAATAAAATTAGCTTATTTTGCGAGCTGATAATTATAGAAAAAGATAAAATAAGGAATTAATTGACGGAGGAGATATGCATTATCATTGTAGGCACCGGCGCTGGCAGTTTGATGTCTTAAATAGTTCTAAATATTACTTTAACCAAGTTTTCTCTTTAACTTCATTAGTATCATCAAAATTTCCTTTAACATTAGTATTGCTATTGTCATATTCATTAAATACTCAGGCGTTATCAGCTACTACTACAAATATTATTCAAGGCTCAGCACCATATTTAACGTTTGATGGAGGTAGAACCAAAGCTCGCACGACAGAAGGTTTGTTAAGTATTACTTTACCGGACGGTAGAACTTTTACGCCATCAACCAACATTTCAAATACAAAAAAACCAATAGTATTACCTAATGCAACTGATACCTTAGCAAATATAGGCATGTTTGTGCCAACATCAATCAACTCAATAGGATTAGAAAGACTCATTGATGCCCCTTATAACTACTGGGGTGATGATGATGGCGATGGACAAGAAGAAAATGGCGTGACTGCAACAGGCAGTATAAGTGTTAGCTTTATGGATAGAGATAACCAAATAGTGGATCGCAACGATACCTTAGATATTTGTAGAGCTCCTTATAAAGTGGTGTTAAGTAACACCGATGGCATGTTCAGTTCAAAGTACGGCGTACCTAACACCAACACTTTTAGTACCAAGACGACAACTTACTATATCTCCCCAAACATACCGCCCAAAATCTGCTATGCCAAGCCAGAATTGAAGTATGGGCAGAATAATTTGGGAACAGGGAGTCACGCCGGTCCCGAAAACATATGGAATCCAAGTAAAGGGTTTCTTGTTCAATCTACCTTACCCACATCTTATGATCGTAACTTCCCAACCACTGGTGCTGATGGTTTATTCTTTGATTTAGTTATAGGAGGAGCATTTGACCAACTAGCTTGGCCAACAGTGACACATGGAGGTATCACCGCTACCATGACGCCCAAAGCAAATAGTAACACTATTCGGGTTGTACTAACAGGACCAACGGCAACCGAGGCCGAGCAGCAAGCCGACAATCCAAGTCAAATAACAAAACCAACCTTACCACAGACATTCGAGTTAGTCGGTTACGATATCTCTGGTAGAGAAGCACTAAGATATGGGTTTGTCTTGAGCAAGTGGTTTATTAGCCGTGGAAATAAAAATAGAACTATTTCCAACCAGACAAATTGGTGTACTAGCATAGGTTATCGGCTTATAAAAGTAAACGATGTTACCAACGCAATTTGTACAAATAAAGGCTCAGGCGACACTTGTCAAGGAGCCATTGGTGCCAAGCCGTCATCAAGTAACAACGTTTACCAGCGCCAAATTGGTGCGGGCCTGTTCAGCGAATGGGGAAAAATGACAAGCTATACCAATTCGGGCTTTGTTTCCAAATCGAAAAGTAATTACTGGACAAGTGATGTAATAGGGTTAAGGCAGTTCTATGTCTCCTCGCTCTTCGGTTCTGTTTACAGCAATCCGTCTACTTACCTTCAGTATGGGTTGTGCACCTATCCTTAGATTTTAGTACTGAGTTTCTAATTTTTGAACTGAGAACGGAATTATGAGCAAATTAAGGTCAAGCTGATAAAGAAAAATTGCCCCTACTTAAGGGGGGGAACAACTGAGCTGACAAAGTTAGCAAATAACATGCTCATGTTCTAAACAACAAAACTAACGCCTTATCACAGACAAGAGATATGGTGATGGCATCATAAATGAAAAATAGCCATCACCGATTTGGCTAATCGCTATAACAAAATCTATCTTGCCGAAATGCAATATGTTGATACCAAGCGTGTGCCATTAATTAAAAACAAAATTAAACAGTAAACCAAAAACAACTTATTTATTAGAGTTAATGATTTTTTGCGAGATCTTGATACGGTTATTTATTTGGATAACGGATGTGAATATCAAAGAACAGGCGAACATTTATTATTAAAAAGATACCCATCATATAAATGAAAAATTCACGAAATCTGCTACCCCAAAAACGAATGGGAAAGCAGAAATTGTGATACGCATTTTAATAGAGATATAACATAATCAACAAATATACAAAAGATAGAAAATAAAAGCTTAAGTGATCTCGGAGAAAACACTTTATACATTTTTAGCGGATTATTTTAATCATGAAGTGTCAACAACTCGGTATTTTTGCTATATCTTATAAATCGTTATTTTTGACGAGTAACGGTTTAAGGCATAACTTAGCAGCAAGCCTTTTGTGTAAAATAGAGTAAAAGGCTTGATGCAAAACAGTAAAACCTAGCTTTATATTGCGTGCATCTTCAAGAAAGATTGGTATAATTCTTAGTTACTTAATATAAATAGCATTGTTTTCATGAAGATTATCCGTGGTATAACTAATTTAAAAAATCAATTCTCTCAATGTGTTTTAACCTTGGGAAATTTTGATGGCGTTCATTTAGGGCACCAGCAATTAATTAACCATATTATTAAACAAGGAAAAAAAAGAAAACTGCCTACGGTTGTGATGTTATTTGAGCCTCAACCACTAGAGTTTTTTGCACAAGATAAGGCACCGTCACGGTTAACTTCATTCCAAGAAAAAATCATTTTTATTGAAAAGTTAGGTGTTGACTATACTGTTGTTATTCCATTTACAAAAAAATTTGCCCATATGTCAGCAAATCATTTTATTCAAGATTGGTTGATTAATAAGCTACAAGCTAAATATATTACCATCGGTGATGATTTTCGATTTGGATTTGACCGTAAAGGGGATATCAATCTTCTACAACAATATGCCCACAACAACGATTTTATAGTAGAAAGCATGCCAACATTGGTTTGGAATAATTTTCGTATTAGTAGTACTGCTGTTCGCCAAGCACTTTTAAATAGTGATTTTGAATTGGCTCATTGTCTGCTAGGGCGTGATTATACAATACAAGGTCGCGTAGTCCATGGCAATGCTTTGGCTAGACAATTAGGATCCCCAACAGCCAATATCCACTTACACCGAAAAAAGCCTGCGCTACAAGGTGTCTATTTTGTTAAAGTCAAAAATATCTGTAACAACCAGCATTACCATGGTATCGCCAATATTGGTTTAAGACCAACCATTAATGGAAAAAAGGCTATTTTAGAAGTGAATATATTTGACTTTTCAGAGGATATTTATGGACAATATTTAGACATAACTTTTGTCCAAAAATTACGTGATGAGAAAAAATTTGATTCATTAACAGATTTAAAACAACAAATTATACAAGATATTTGCACTGCGAAAAAGATCAGTGCACAATTAACCAATTAAAAGTAGTATCAACAAATTTAACTGGAATAAATCAGCATGACAGACTATAAAAACACATTGAATTTACCTGAAACAGGATTCCCAATGCGAGGAGATCTTGCTAAACGCGAACCTGCAATGTTACAAAATTGGTACGATAAGGAACTTTATCGCAAAATCCGCCAAGAAAAAAAAGGAAAAAAAACCTTTATTTTGCATGATGGTCCTCCTTATGCAAATGGTAAACTTCATATTGGTCATGCAGTTAATAAAATTATCAAAGATATCATTATCAAATCAAAAGGCTTAAGCGGTTATGATTCCCCGTATATTCCAGGATGGGATTGTCATGGCTTACCAATTGAACAAAAGGTCGAAGAGCAAGTTGGTAAACCAGGGGTTAAAGTATCTCCGGCTGAATTTCGCCAAATTTGCCGTGATTATGCGGCCTCACAAGTTGAACTACAAAAAGCCGATTTTATTCGTATGGGCGTACTTGGTGATTGGCAAAACCCTTATCGCACCATGAATTATGATACAGAAGCCAACATCATTCGTGCTTTAGGTAAAGTGATTGAAAATGGTCATTTAGTTAAAGGCGCAAAACCGGTTTATTGGTGTACTGATTGTATGTCTTCTTTAGCGGAAGCCGAGGTTGAATATTATGATAAATCATCACCAGCAATCGATGTAAAATTTAAAGCGGTTGATAATCAAGCCGTCGCGAATAAATTTGGTATCAATACCGATTTAACCATTTATGCTGTTATCTGGACAACCACACCTTGGACATTACCAGCTAGCCGAGGGATTGCTTTAAATGCAGATTTTGAATATCAACTTGTTCAAATCAATGATAAAGAGTGCCTAATCTTAGCCACTGATTTAGTTGAAACTGTGATGAAACGAGCCAATATCAGTGAATGGAAAGTGTTAGGTAGCTGTCAAGGTAAGGCACTTGAATTATTACGTTTTAAACACCCATTCCTTGATTTTGATGAACCTGTGGTACTTGGCGAGCATGTTACTATTGATGCAGGTACAGGTGCAGTACATACCGCACCTGGTCATGGTACAGAAGACTTTATGGTGGGTCAAAAATATGGTCTTGAAGTAGCAAATCCTGTTGGAGGGAATGGTTGTTACCTACCGGGTACAGGTGCCGGATTAGATGGTTTATTTGTATTCAAAGCCAATAAAGTTGTCGTTGAAATATTAAAAGAGCATAACGCGTTACTACACTTTGAAAACATCGAACATAGCTATCCATGTTGTTGGCGTCATAAAACTCCTGTCATTTATCGCGCAACACCGCAATGGTTTATCAGCATGGATAAACAAGGTTTACGAGTAAATTCATTAAAAGAGATCAAGCAAGTTCGCTGGATCCCAGATTGGGGACAAGCACGTATTGAAACCATGGTTGCCAATCGACCAGACTGGTGCATTTCTCGTCAACGCACGTGGGGCGTGCCAATGACATTATTTGTTCACAAAGAGACTGAAGAACTTCATCCTGATACGTTGGCATTAGTTGAAAAAGTCGCTAAGTTAGTTGAACAAAATGGTATTCAAGCTTGGTGGGATGCCGATATTAAAGACCTGCTTGGTCCTGATGCAGAAGATTATCGAAAAGTGCCCGATACATTAGATGTTTGGTTTGATTCAGGATCGACATTCTATTCGGTCGTAGCCTCACGCCCTGAGTTTGAAGGGCATGAAGCCGATCTTTATCTAGAAGGTTCTGATCAGCATCGTGGTTGGTTTATGTCTTCATTAATGTTATCAACGGCTATCAATAACCAAGCACCTTATAAGCAAGTATTAACTCACGGTTTTGTGGTTGATGGGCAAGGCCGCAAGATGTCTAAATCGCTTGGTAATATTGTCACACCACAAGAAGTTATGAACAAACTTGGGGCCGATATTTTACGTTTATGGATTGCATCGACCGATTATTCAGGCGAAATGAGTTATTCAGATGAAATTATTAAACGCGCTGCTGACAGTTATCGCCGAATCCGTAATACCGCTCGCTTTTTGCTCGCTAACTTGAATGGTTTCGATCCAGTGAAAGATATGGTTAAACCAGAAGATATGGTTGTACTTGATCGCTGGGCAGTGAGTATGGCAAAAGAAGCACAAGAGCAGATCATTCAGGCTTATGAAAATTATGATTTCCACAAAGTGGTGCAACGTATTATGCAATTTTGCTCAATCGAAATGGGATCATTCTATTTAGATATCATCAAAGATCGCCAGTACACAGCTAAAAGCGATAGTATTGCTCGCCACAGTTGCCAAACGGCTTTATATCATATTGCACAAGCGATGGTTCGTTGGATCGCGCCAATTTTATCCTTTACCGCAGACGAAATTTGGCAATATCTACCAATGACAAACAAACAAGAATTTGTTTTTGAAGATGAGTGGTATAGCTCACTATTTACTTTGTCAGATAACGAAGCATTAAATAGCGAATATTGGGCGCAGATTTTAGCGATTCGTAGTGAAGTGAATAAAGTGCTTGAACAAGGTCGTAATGATAAAGTGATTGGTGGCGCTCTTGAAGCTGCTGTTACGCTTTATGCTGATGAAGATATTGTCGCAACATTAGCTAAATTAGAGAATGAATTACGCTTTGTCTTACTTACATCACAAGCGAGCGTAAAACCATTACAAGCAGCGCCAGCCAATGCTGTGCAAAGCGATATTCAAGGACTGAAAATTGAACTCGCTAAGGCGCAAGGTGATAAATGCCCTCGTTGTTGGCACTATACCGTCGATAATGAGCCAACAACACACTTATGTAAACGTTGTGCAGAAAACATTCACGGGCAAGGCGAAGTGCGACATTTTGCATAGCGATAAGCCATTTAGCACATTAAAATAAGCTATAGCATCTCTTTATAGCTATCTAGTACCCTTTCCGCCGACAATTGTCGGCGGAAACATAATAATGAGCACAGACTTATATGAAAAAAGATAACGGACTTTACTGGTTATTATTTGCAATCATTGTTTTTATCATTGATATCGCAAGTAAATTTTGGATTTTAAATAACTTCTCGCTATTTGAATCAGTGAACCTATTACCCTTCTTCTCAATTACTTATGTACGCAATATTGGCGCTGCCTTTAGCATTCTTGAAGGTCAACGTACGATGCTTGCCGCTATCGCCTTGATTATCAGTGCCGTGATTTTGCATATGTTATACCGCAATACTCGTCAGCAAAAATTAGAAAATTTTTCATTATCACTAATTTTAGGTGGTGCATTAGGTAATTTATTTGATCGCCTTTATCATGGTTTTGTTGTCGACTTTCTTGATGTCAATTTTGGTGATTGGCACTATCCAACCTTTAATATCGCAGACTGTGCAATCTGCATAGGTATTGGATTATTTATCATCTGTAATTATAAAAAACCGAAGAAAACTGTATAGTATGCAAATTATTTTAGCTAATCCTCGCGGTTTTTGTGCTGGTGTTGATCGTGCTATCACCATCGTTGAACGTGCACTTGAATTATTTGGCGCACCAGTTTATGTGCGCCACGAGGTTGTACATAATCGCTATGTTGTTAATCGTCTAAAAGAGTTAGGGGCGATTTTTATTGAAGATATTAGCGAAGTACCCGACAACACCATTCTTATATTTTCGGCACATGGTGTGTCTAAAGCGATCCGCGAGGAAGCCAAACAACGTAAACTCCGCGTTTTTGATGCGACTTGTCCACTTGTAACCAAAGTACATATGGAAGTTGCTCGATCAAGCTATCGTGGCGAAGAAGTCATTTTAATTGGTCATGCAGGTCACATCGAAGTAGATGGTACAATGGGACAATATAGCAATCCCGAAGGTGGCATCTATTTAATCGAATCGATTGATGATGTACAAAAGCTACAGGTAAAAAACGAAAATAACCTTTGCTTTACCACTCAAACAACGTTATCGGTTGATGATACAGCCGAAATCATTACTGCTTTAAAAAAACGTTTCCCTAATATTCGCAGCCCTCGCAAAAATGATATTTGCTATGCGACAACCAATCGCCAGCAAGCCGTTAAACAGCTATCATCACGTGCCGATATCGTCTTTGTCGTTGGTTCTAAAAATTCGTCTAATTCCAATCGCCTAGCCGAACTGGCAAGACGAAACAGTAAACAGGCTTATTTAATTGATTTTGCTTCTGACATCCGCAAAGAATGGTTGATAAATGCACAGACAATCGGCGTGACAGCCGGCGCTTCTGCTCCTGATATTTTAGTACAGCAAGTGATTGATCATTTAAAAAGCCTCGGTTGTACATCACTCATTGAAACAGATGGCATTTTAGAAAATATCACCTTTGAAATTCCCAAAGAGCTTCGGATTGATAATAAGCCAATCTAATTTAAGAAGAAGCTTTCAGTCCCTGAAATTTTGCTAATAACGCTTCTTGAGTTTCAACATGTTCAGGGTCGGCAATAATTGCATTTTGAATAGGACAAACCCGCTGGCAAGTTGAGTGATCGTAATAACCCACACATTCGGTACATTTATTAGGATCGATTTCATAAGTATCAAAGCCCATAGAGATAGCCTCGTTTGGGCACTCAGGCTCACACATGTCACAATTAATACATTTATTGGTTATTTTTAACGCCATTACTCTTCTATCTTTAGATACTGCCAAAAATTTGCGCCATTATAGCGCAATTGCCAATAAATCCGAATAAAGATCATATTATCACTTATTGAGATGTGCAATTACTGTAAAAAACTTTCAGAAAACTATGCGTTTTAATATAAAATGGAAAATTTGTATAAGATAATTTTCATAATTATTACAATTTATTAAGAATAGTTATCAATTTCATTTTTGTTTATTACGATAAAATGTAAATAAAATAATAACTAAATTAAAGGATGAAAAGGATTGTTAAAGTTTATTAAAATTAAATATATAGTTATAGCTATTATCTTCTTAGCAATTATTTATATTGCATATTTAATCACATCTCATTCACAACCTACCGTTAATTATATTACCTCGCCTGTGACCAAAGGTCAGATTGAAAAAACGGTTCTTGCTGATGGTACAATTAGTGCTTTTAAGCAGGTTAGTGTTGGCGCGCAAGTTTCTGGTCAAATTAAAAAACTCTACGTTGAGTTGGGTGATGAAGTTAAACAAGGCGATATGATCGCCGAAATTGACGATCTTAAACAAAGCAATGATTTAAAACAATCAGAAGCTTCACTTAATAGTTTAGAAGCACAACGAGAAGCCAAACAAGCAAGACTAATTAACTATCAGTTAACTTATAATCGTCAGCACAAACTGGTCAGTAAAGGGGTGGGTGTTCAATCAGATTTGGATGCAGCAAAAGCCGAACTTGATGCTATCAAAGCCGATATTGCTGCGCTTAATGCCGATATTGTTAAGGCGCAAGTTGCAGTTGATACAGCGAAAGTTAACTTAGGATATACTAAAATTCGCTCGCCAATTGATGGTGTGATTGTCGCCATTCCTGTCGATGAAGGACAAACCGTTAATTCCGTCCAAAGTGCACCAACCATTGTTAAAGTAGCTCAGCTGGATAAAATGACTATTGAAGCGCAAATTTCTGAAGCCGATGTGGTCAATGTTAAAAAAGGAATGCCAGTTTATTTTACCATTTTAGGACAACCGAATAGACGTTTTGAGGGTTTAACACTACGTGCGATAGAGCCGGCACCAGATTCAATTAATACCGAGACAACCTTGTCAGGCTCATCCTCATCAACAAAAAGCGCGATTTATTACAATGGATTATTTGATGTGGATAATCCTGATCATATTTTAAGAATTTCAATGACAGCACAAGTTTATATTGTCTTGTCTGAAGCAAAAGATGTATTAACCATTCCTTCTCAAGCAATCCAAAAAAAATTAGGCAATAATAAAGCCATTGTTTATCTATTAAATAAAAGTAAAGAAATTGAAGAACACGAAGTTATTTTAGGTATCGATAATAATGTCAATGTTGAAATAAAATCGGGTATTAAAGAGGGTGATATTGTTGTAGTAAGTAGTACTAATGGAGCGTCAATAGGTAATAATACAAGATCCCCAAGGATTCGATTCTAATATGGCAAATAATATATCTCTTATCAAGCTTGAAAATATTGTTCGTGAATTTCCAGCAGGTGATTCAACCATACAAGTTCTTAAAGGCATAAATCTGACAATTAATGCTGGTGAAATGGTGGCGATTATTGGAGCATCTGGGTCTGGTAAATCCACTTTGATGAATATATTAGGCTGCCTAGATAAACCAACCACTGGCACTTACTCCATTGGCGGACGGGCAACAAGTAAATTGTCACTTGATGAGCTCGCCCAATTACGTCGTGAGCATTTTGGTTTTATTTTTCAACGTTATCATTTGTTAAATGCACTAACAGCACAAGGAAATGTTGAAATTCCAGCCATTTATGCTGGCGTGACCAGTGAACAACGGCAAAAAAGAGCGGACGAAATTTTAACACGTTTAGGACTTGCCGATAAAATACATAATAAACCTAGTCAGTTATCAGGAGGACAACAACAACGTGTCAGTATTGGCCGAGCTTTAATTAATGGTGGACAAATCATTTTAGCTGATGAACCAACCGGAGCCCTCGATCGCAAAAGTGGCTTAGAAGTGATGGCAATATTGCAAGAGTTACACCAACAAGGCCACACAGTTATTATTGTCACACACGATGCAAATATTGCCCAAAATGCCCAGCGAATAATTGAAATTAGTGACGGTAATATTATTTCTGATTCAATTAATCCCAAATACCAATCTGAACAAGGTGATAATCGTGAAATTAAGCAAATCGAAGCGACTAAAACCCAAGATAACTTCTTGGCAAAATATTATCGTTTTCGTGATGCTTTTAAGATGGCTATGTTGTCGATGCTTTCACAGCGATTACGTACTGTCTTAACAATGTTAGGTATCATTATTGGTATTGCTTCTGTAGTATCAGTCGTTGCATTAGGACAAGGCACAAAACAGAAAATTTTATCTAATATTAATTCGTTGGGAACAAGCACACTTGAAATCTATGCAGGTTCAGGCTTTGGTGATCGCAATGCAGATAAAATCACGACACTACGCTCATCTGATGCCGATTTTTTAGCTCAACAAAGTTTTGTTCACAGCACCACGCCAAACCTATCAACGGGTGTTTATTTTCGAATTAACAACTTAGCTGTAACAGGAACCGTAAATGGTGTTGGAGAGCAATTCTTTGCAGTTCGCGGTTATACTATTTCTCAAGGAAAATCGTTTGATGAAACAAGTATTATTACTTCAGCACAAGATGCGGTAATTGATGAAAATACCGTTAAGCGACTATTTGCAGATCAAAACCCTATTGGAAAAATTTTAATAGCCGGCCAGCTACCCGTAAGAATCATTGGCGTTGCAACTAAACAACAACAAGGAT
The DNA here is from genome assembly GCF_057063585.1 of Gilliamella sp. X-60. NCBI lineage: Bacteria > Pseudomonadati > Pseudomonadota > Gammaproteobacteria > Orbales > Orbaceae > Gilliamella > Gilliamella sp. X-60. Next base: position 48,342 of record NZ_JBXSQJ010000018.1, read on the forward strand.
TTGGTAGTAATGAAAGCTTGAATATTTGGTTACCTTATACCACTGTGATTAATCGTATGATGGGTCAAACTTCGTTAAAAAGCATCACGGTACGCGTTAAAGATAATGTCGATTTATCAATTGCAGAACAAGCGATCAATCAAATTATGTTAAAACGACATGGCACAAAAGATTTTTTTATCTTTAACTCAGATAATATACGAGAAACCATTAACTCATCAGCTTGGGTAATGACACTCTTGGTTTCGGCTATTGCACTCATTTCACTTATTGTTGGTGGCATTGGCGTGATGAATATTATGCTAGTATCGGTCACAGAAAGAACGCGAGAAATTGGCGTACGTATGGCCGTTGGTGCGCGTTCAAGCGACATATTACAACAATTTTTAATTGAAGCCGTATTAGTTTGTTTAACGGGTGGCACAATAGGTATTTTACTTTCGTTTGCTATTGGATTTATCTTTAACGCTTTTGTTACATCATTTGCTATGAGTTTTTCCATTATCGCCATTGTTGCGGCATTCAGCTGCTCAAGCATAATTGGCATTATCTTTGGTTACTTTCCAGCAAAACGTGCAGCAAAACTCGATCCTATTTATGCTTTAGAGCGAGAATAATCATCTTACTATAATAAAAAATCCCTTTGCACAAAATAATGCTGCAAAGGGATTTAAAAGTTAATTTATGCAAGTTGCTTCTTTAAACTTGATAATCATTTATTTTTTATCAGAATGAGATTTTTCTTTTATTTTTGCATTAGGATCTAACCCAGCAACAAATGCAGTGACTCTAGCATAATCATTAATATAATCCTCATCACTGGTGATATTAAGCTGATTTGATATGATATAAAACTTACGATTGACAATAACAGTAGGAATAGACTCTGGTTTCATCTCTTTAATCGCATCAGTTTGTTGTGCCATAAACGCTTTAACTAAAAAACCGTCTTTCGTTTTATCATATACTTCGCCACTGATACCTAATTTTTCAAAAACCATTTTAATATCATCAGCAGTTTTTATTGTTTTATCTTTTTGCACTGCATTATAAAGTGCATCTGATGCTTTATCTTGAATACCAAGTACATTAGCCACAGCCCATGCTTGCGCAAGCTCTTTAGCTAATGGTCCAAAATCCTCTAAATGGTAGCGTTTAAACTTAAATCCTTCTGGTAAAGCTTTACCAATAGTTTGTGATCCATTATTTTGAATTTCAAATCTAAAACAGCTTGGGCAATTAAACGAAAAGAACTCAATAACTTCTTTATCGGGTGATGGATTAGTTGGCAGTGCAGCATATTGTTTGCCTAATTCAATCGGATCAAGTACATTCGCAGCCGCTGTTTGTGGTGTGTTAGTTTTAGTAATAGTTGGACTTTCATTTGCAAAACAGTTTACAGAAGAAAGCAAAATACTAATTGCAATAAGTGTTTTTTTCATTTTAATGATTCTCCTTATTCTTTTATAATCCCACGAGCTTTTAACAATGCGGATTTAAAATCTTCTTCATAATCTTTTTTTAGGCCAGGAATAGCCTCATTTTTATCTGAACCTCGCATTTTTAAATGATAAATTAAAACTTCGTCACTTAAGTCTTTTAATTCACCTTCAAAACCAGCCTCTTGACCTAATTTAGCCAAAAATTGTAATAAGTTAAGATCAGAATCACTTTCCCATGCGGGCTGTAATAATTCCATTACCTCATCAATACGGTGACATTTCATAATTAATACCTTTTTTAATCCTCAAATTAATTGAAGATGATATAAAATCTTATTTACATATATCTAAATAAATTATTCCAAAACATAAGGCAATAACTCGCATACCCATTATTGCCAACCTAAAAATCGACACCATAATAATATTTAATTGATTAAACTACACCTTAAAAAGAGACTGGTATATACTCAGTTTCAATAATAGTTGAGTCAATCTGTTTAAAATGTGTATGCTGCAATTTAAAATAACTTTGCTATATAGTAATGTTATTTTGTTTTTTCGCAATGTAAAAGAGAAATAATTTATGGAAAAACTGTCTATTACTGCAATCATTTTAGCAGGGGGAAAAAGCACTCGCATGAATGGTGATGATAAAGGTTTATTGTTATTAAATCAAAAACCGCTGTATCAGCATGTCATTGACCGCATAAAACATCAAACTGATTCAATCATGATTAATTGTAATAATAATGTTAACCAATATCAATCAGCTGGATATCCAGTGTTTAGCGATGTTTTAACGGGGTACTTTGGTCCATTATCAGGTATTTACAGTGGGTTATTATATAGTACAACTGATTGGAATTTATTTGTTAGTTGTGATACTCCCTTTTTACCGAATGATTTAATCGCACGTTTAGCTGTGCATACCTTAACCCATAAAGCAATTTATCCTATTGATGGTAAATATCATCACCCAACCATTCTACTTATTCACAAGAGCGTTATTCAACAACTTAGAAGTTATTTAGAACAGGGTAATCGTAAGTTAATGTTATTTTTAGAACAAATCGCTACAAAATCGGTCGACTTTAATGATCAGGCGTCTTGTTTTATTAATATCAATACGCCTGAAGAACTAAAACAAGCAAACCAGCTGACAAAATAGCCCAAAATATAAATAAGATAAATGTATAACCGATATAAAAATAACTTATCAATAGATAATTTCACTGGAACAGTGATCAACGATCACTCATTCCTGTCAACGTTTAATACTTATCAACATGTTAAGCTAACCATGTTTTAAATTGCTCAGCAAACGATTCTATCTCATCATTTTGAGTAGACCATGAAGTACAAAAACGCAAGCCAATATAGTGAGAGTCAGTTTGGCCTAGGTTATCAACAGCGTAATGAGCGAGAATTTTTTCAGCCAATAGATTAGGAAAATTAACAAATAATTGATTGCTCTGAGGTTTGGCTACAAAGGTTAATCCTGCTTTCTCAAATATCGTTTTTAATTTATCAGCCATCTGATTACTATGCTTGCCTAACTCAAAATAAAGGTTATTTTGCATTAGCGCATTCATTTGTGCTGCCACAATCCAACTTTTCGCGAATATTGCACCTTTTTGCTTCATACTGAAACGAAAATCTTGATTAATAGAAAGGTTATTAAATACCACCGCTTCACCAGCCAAAGCACCAACTTTAGTACCACCGATATAAAATACATCTGTGTATTTTGCTAAGTCAGGAAAAGATATATCATTATCCTTCGCCGCTAAAGCCATAGCTAAACGCGCTCCATCTAAATAAAGATAAAGGTCATTTTTTTGACAAAATTGATATAATTTTTTGATCTCCTGCTTGGTATATATAGTGCCAAGTTCTGTGGTGTTTGAGATATATACAAGCTTTGGTTGCACCATATGTTCATCACAATGATCAGCTAAAACGGGCTTAATCAGTTCTGGCGTTAGCTTTCCATCTTCTGTTCGTACTGTTAACACTTTATGCCCAGTTGCCTCGATAGCCCCAGTTTCATGCACATTGACGTGTCCAGTATCAGCCGCAATCACCGCCTGATAAGGTCTTAAGATATGTGAAATGACCACTAAATTGGTAATCGTCCCCCCCGGCATAAAATGAATATCAGCATTAGGCGACTGTAACTGTATTTTTATGTTTTCTCTTGCCTGGTTACAATATTGATCTAAACCATACCCACTGAACTTCTTATCAGTAATATCAATAACACTTTTGAGCAATGTAGGATGAATAGTCTGATTATAATCATTCAAAAAATCATACATATGATTACCTTTATCGTTTAGCTTTGTATAAAATGATGTAATATTAATTACACATGAATATAACACTTTTAAAAGATGGGTTCTATGAACAAACAAAAAATTATCGGCATTAGTGGCTATAGTGGCAGCGGTAAAACAACATTGCTGAAAAAGATTATTCCATTACTTGTTGAACAAAATTTTAAAGTCGGCTCAATAAAACACGCTCATCACGATATTGAAGTCGATATTTCAGGTAAAGATAGTTATGAATTACGTAAGGCTGGATCGTTACAAACAATTGTTGCTTGTGATAAGCGATATGCAGTTTTTCATGAAACACCAGATAAGCCAACCGATTTAATCACACTCATTAATCAATTTAATGATATTGATATAATACTGGTAGAAGGATTTAAACACGAAAAAATCCCTAAAATTATTTGCCACCGTAAAGCAGATAAAAAAGCACTCTATATTGACGAGTTTACAATAGCGGTTGCGAGTGATGAACCGTTAACTACTTCTTTACTAGTATTTGATATCAATCAACCACTTCAACTTGTTGAGTTTATAAAAAGTTATTTATTTAAACAATAATATAGCGTATCTTATTTACCAATTTTTTACTTTATAGCCTATAAAATTTACATGATTCCTGTATTAAAAAAATTAAAACGCATTTTAATCATTACCAAAAAAGGAATAATTGGACTCATGTTGCTATCTATCTTTTCCACCTTAGTTATGCGCTGGGTAAATCCTCCATTCGGTTCTATGTTAATGATAGAGCGCAAGATAATGCATTGGAACACACCACAACAACGAATCTGGAAAGATCTAGATAAAATTTCAGATAATATAAAAATTGCAGTAATAGCGTCAGAAGATCAGAATTTTCCTGCCCATTGGGGATTTGATTTTAAAGCCATTCGCCTAGCGCTAGACCATAATCAAAATAGCAAAAAGATTAAAGGCGCTAGCACAATCACTCAGCAAGTGGCTAAAAATATCTTTTTATGGCCATCTCGCAGTTGGATTCGTAAAGGAATTGAGTCTTGGTTTACATTATGGATAGAGTTATTTTGGTCAAAAGAACGTATACTGGAACTCTATTTAAATTGTGCAGAATGGGGAGAAGGTATTTTTGGCATTGAAGCCGCATCTCAGCACTATTTTAATGTCAGTGCTAGCCAGTTAACATCACAACAAGCAAGCTTACTTGCAGCAGTATTACCTAATCCAAGACGTTGGAGCCCAATAACACCAAGCGAGAGAGTCCAAAAAAGAGCAAAATGGATTCATGCCCAAATGCGCAATTTAGGCATGAATAATTATCTCAAAAAACTAAAGTAGCCACCTATTCCTAAATAAATTTTTGGATAAATTCAGGCACAATTTTACTTGCTGGACCATAAATTTTTGTTTGGAATAAACTTTGCTTAAGACTAGGTTCTAGATTAAGTTCAATCGTTTCAGCACCAGATAAATTGGCCTCTTGCACAAAACCGGCAGCAGGATAAACATTACCTGATGTACCAATTGCAATAAAATAATCAGCTTGCGAAAGTGCATCATAGATTTCATCCATCTGTAGTGGGATCTCTCCAAACCAAACAATATGCGGGCGAATGAATGGATTTTGTTTATAATCCACATCTTTATCGCACTCAATAATTTGCCCTGTTTTTTCATGACGGACTTTTAATAATTCCCCATGCATGTGAATAATATTTTTAGATCCAGCTTGTTCATGTAAATTATCCACATTTTGTGTCACAATTAATACATTTTCTGAGCCTAACTTTCTTTCTAACTCAGCTAAAGCAAGATGTGCTGCATTTGGTTTAACATTGGCATCTTGTAATTTATGGCGCAACATATTATAAAATTGATGAACCGCTATAGGATCTCGAATATACCCTTCATAAGTGGCAACATCATCAACATTATAGCCTTCCCACAACCCATCTTGCGCACGGAATGTTGATAGCCCCGACTCTGCTGAAATACCAGCACCTGTTAAAATGACAATTTTAGGTATTTTCATAATGGATATATACACCTTTTCCTTTGCTATTAAATTATTTTGTTATAAGTTAAACATCAACCATAGTAATTACTTTTTTTAAAAAAAGTGAATAAAATTATTACTTGTATTCAGTAGTAAACATCTGTAATGCTGGTTTATTTAGTCTTTGATATTGGCTGTAAGCAGTTGCCACTTTCAGTCGGATAGCTTCTTTAGATTCACCTTTCAACCAACTATCAATCATCGCATAAACACTATACGCTTCTGGTGCCATTCGATGCATAGTCAAAATCAAAGGCGTGATGCCTAAACGAGATAGTGGTGGTGTAAAATATTGTTGGCTTTTGCAAGCAAATACCGCCGCATAACGTGATTTTTGTTTTTCTTGTTGTTCTTTTGATAATGTATCCCAGCGCCAGCTATCGGGTAAATATTTACGCCATGACCACTCCATTAATGAATCATGACCAATATAAATAACTAAGTCAGCCTTTCCTCCAGCAATAATCTTTTTATCACCAAGCAAATACAATTGATTTTTTTTACCTGCCGAATAGGTTAGAAAATCATCAACAGTATCATCTATATATTTGCCATCATATGCTTGCGCTACGATATAGACATCTTGATGTTGATGTTTATAAATTATTTCTTCTAATATTTTACCTTTGCTTGGTTTATTAATTTGAATAACCTGCCATTCTTTTTGCTTTGCAAAATAGGTCTTAAAACCGTAGGCTGCGCCCCAATAAAGATTATTTTTTGGATCTTGACCATTACCTATAGCTTTAGGAACAGGTGCAATCTTTTGATATTTGTTATCACAAAGTGCCACCAAAACATGAATCACTTTTGGATAAGCAAAGCAGGGAAGGGAGAGTATAAAATAAATAGTAGTTGCAAGCCATAACTGTGATTTTATTGCCTTCATTAATCTACTCTTTATCTGTATATTCTAATATATCACCTGGTTGGCAATCTAGATGTTTGCAGATTGCCTCGAGTGTTGCAAGTCTAAATCCTTTTACTTTACCTTGCTTAAGTAATGATAAATTTTGTTCTGTAATACCTATCGCCGCCGCTAAGTCTTTGGATTTGATTTTACGTTTTGCTAGCATTACGTCTAAATTTATTATAATTGGCACATATGGCTCCTTTTAAATAAATTGTTTATTTTCTTCAGCTAGTTGGCAAGCTTTTTTCAATATTTGACCTATAAGCATAATACTCATGGCAGAAAATAGCGTTATAATATCATCACTAGAAAAAGAAATAGAAAAGTATCGTGCTGATGCGTCTTGATTATAAGTTAAGAGCATTGTCAATAAAGGTTCAGATAAAAAATTTATAATCCCCCATAAAACAAGCAATTTGCCAAATACGTAACAATGGTTAGCTGATTTTACCGAAAAATACTCTGATTTACTGTAATTAATAAACAATAATCTAAGTTGATAAAACGCATAAGCTAAAATAAGTATTAATGAAGTATCGATTAAGGTTGCGATAGTCGCTTGCCATCCAGATAACGATTTAGGATCAACATTATCAATCCCACTTTGGATAAAAGAAAACCCTCCAAATTCAAGCCCAATATTTTGCATATCAAAAAAATAATACAAGAATGGGAATATTGAGCTAATTAACATAATTAGAATAGGAATTAATGTTAATAATGCCATAAAGCGACAATATTGATTCAATCGAGAATGTGTTTTAGTCATATCTGTGTTCATCTTTATATCCTTTCTTTTATAAAACTGTACACAATATAACATAAGCAAAATTTAAAACAATAAAATATTAAAATGAAGCGATAATTTTTTATTGTTTTATTAGATTTAAGTACAAAAAAAACCTTACTTTTTTATCGGTAAGGCTTAGGAAGTTAACATTAACGAAAAAATTAGGCTTCAATAGCAACTCGTAATTTTTTCATTGCATTTTTTTCGAGTTGGCGAATTCGTTCAGCTGAAACACTATATTTATCAGCTAAAACTTGTAATGTAGATTTGCTATCATCTGAGTCTAACCAACGAGCTTTGATAATATCTTGGCTACGTTCATCCAATTTTAATAATGCATCGTGTAACTTATCTGTCGCATCATTTTCCCAATTATCATTTTCTATTGATTTTGAAAAATCAGAATTACTGTCTTCTAGGTAAAGTGCTGGTGCAACAATTGAATTATCATCGTCATCACTATCTATATCAAATGACATATCTTGTGCTGACATGCGTGATTCCATTTCAAGTACATCTTTACGGCTTACACCTAACTCATTAGCCACCATATCAACTTCAGTATTATTAAACCAACCTAAACGTTGTTTGGTTTTTCTTAGATTAAAAAATAACTTTCTTTGTGCCTTAGTCGTGGCCACTTTAACAATACGCCAATTTTTTAATACGTATTCATGAATTTCGGCTTTTATCCAATGCACAGCAAATGAGACCAAACGCACCCCCATTTCTGGATTAAAACGGCGCACAGCTTTCATTAAACCAATATTACCTTCTTGAATTAAATCAGCTTGCGGTAAACCATAACCAGAATACCCACGAGCAATATGCGCAACAAAACGCAAATGAGATAATATCAATTGTCTTGCAGCATCAACATCGTCATGATAATAAAGTTTTTCACCTAATGATTTTTCTTCTTCTGCTGTTAGCATTGGATAGGTATTAATCATACGAATATATGATTCAATATTACCTTGTGGAATTAAAGCACTTACTTGCATTTTTATATCAGTACCCATTTAACTCCCCCTCTTAAATTAACTAGTTTTTGTCACATAAATAAGATGTAACAATTAAAAACATTAAACTGATGTTCACTTATCAGTTAGACCTTCAAGCTATAAATTAGTTCATATTTTTTATTTAAAATTAATAAAACATGTTGCGAGGATCTACATTTACTAAAACTAATACACATTCTAATTAGTTATGTCGAAATAGCTAGGTTATTTGTGTCATTTTTAAATATTTTTTAGTCGCAACAAGCGATGAAAGCCATCCAATAATGATATTAATAAATATAATTAATAAGCTTTCATCCCACAATAAGCCTTCAATATGAATAATTGTCCCAAAAGCATCAGAAACATTCAATATAATTGATTCTATTTGAAAGATAAATATTTCCGATAACACCAACGAAACAACAGAACTAACAAAGCCAATAAAAATTCCACTATATAAAAAAGGACGTAAAATAAAACCTTCTGTTGCACCAATTAATTGCATAACAATTATTGTTTGTTTTCTAGCAAAAATATTTAAGCGAATACTATTACCGATTACAAGTGACACAGCAATAATCATAAAGATTGAAATAATCCAAAAAACAGATCTAACCATATTAGTTAGTGCAGTTAATCGAGTAAACCAGCTATCATCTAACTTTATATCATCTATGCCATCAATATTAAGTAATTCAACTTGTAATCGATGCAATACAACTGTTTTTTTTGCTTCTTCTTTAGGTATAACAATGGCTACTGCTGGTAGTGGATTTTCATCTAATAAATCCAATGCGCTACTGAATCCAGACCATGTTCTAAATTCCTCTTTTGTTTCATCTCGAGAAAGATAATCAACGCTATCAACCTTAGGATAAGATTTGAGTTTGGTCAGCAATTCTGTAGTTTGCTCCGAAGTTAATTCTTTATTGATATAAACAGTTAAATTAGGCGTTGGATACCATTGATGTGCAGCCTGATTGGCATTTTTCCAAAGTAAATAACTAATGGTTGGTAGCGTAATAGAAATCGCAATAACAAAAATAGTCAGTAATGATGCAAAAAGATGTTGAGTAAAATCATTAAAGGCATTGCGCCAAGCATAACTAATTTGCCTTTTCCAACGGGACAAAAAAGTACTTTTCGTTTCTTTCGATTTAGTAGATTTGATAGTGGTATTACGCATCAATTTTTTATCTCTAAACGCCCTTGATTTAAATGCAGTATTCTATGATGCTTACGACGAATAAGCCCCATATTGTGCGTTGCCATCAAAACAGTTACACCTGACCGATTAAACTCTTCAAAAAGCTTTAAGATATCTTTGGAAAGCTTATCGTCTAAATTACCGGTCGGTTCATCAGCAAGCAAGACACTAGGGCGATTAACAATCGCACGAGCTATCCCCACTCGTTGTTGTTCACCACCTGATAACTGTATAGGATAAAATTTCATCTTATTTATCAATCCGACTTTATCCAATGATGCTGAAACCCGCCTGCGTATTTCTTCTACCGGTTTACCCAAAATAATTAATGGAATAGCAACATTATCATAGACAGTGTGATCCATTAATAGCTGATGATCTTGAAATACCATACCAATAGTGCGACGTAAAAATGGCATATCGTGTCTTTTTAGGTTTGAAACATTAATACCATTTAGTAACACTTGACCATCATTGGCTTTCTCTAAACCACAAATTAATCGCATTAAAGTACTTTTACCTGCACCAGAATGGCCAGTTAAAAATGCCATTTCTCCAGATGATAAAGTAAAGTTTATATTCTGTAATGCTGGTTTACCACCAGAATAAACTTTACTTACACGCAGAAATTCGATCATGACCTTTCTCTATTCATCTGCTTCATCAAATAAGGCATTTATAAAATCATTGGCAACAAAAGGCCTTAAATCTTCAATTTTTTCACCAACGCCTATATAACGAATTGGGATATTAAACTGATCTGCAATGCTAAAAATAATCCCACCTTTTGCCGTACCATCTAATTTAGTCAATGTCATTCCTGTTACGCCAACCGCTTCATTAAATAGTTTTGTTTGGCTAATCGCATTTTGACCGGTACCTGCATCGATGGTTAACATGATTTCATGAGGAGCTGTTTCATCTTGCTTCTTAATCACTCGTACTATTTTTTTCAACTCATCCATTAAATGAGATTTATTTTGTAAACGACCTGCTGTATCAGCTATTAATATATCTATTTTTTTTGCTTTCGCTGCTTGTATTGCATCAAAGATAACTGATGCTGAATCTGCATTGGTATGCTGTGCAATAACAGGGATATGATTACGTTCCCCCCAAACTTGCAATTGTTCAACAGCGGCAGCACGAAATGTATCGCCAGCAGCCAGCATAACTGATTTACCTTGTTGCTGAAATTGACGGGCTAATTTGCCAATTGTCGTTGTTTTACCTACACCATTAACACCAACCATTAAGATAACAAATGGGTTATGAGTATTAATATCAAGTGGTTTATCTACCCCATCTAAAATAGATTTCATTTCTTGTTTTAAAAGTACATGTAAAGCATCTGCATCTTTTAGCTCTTTTCTTGAGGCCTGCTTTGTTAAGCTATCTATAATCTTTTGTGTTGTATCAAAACCAACGTCAGCAATAAGTAACTGCTCTTCTAGTTCTTCAAATAAAGCATCGTCGATCTTTTTTCCTCTAAATAGACTTAAAAAACCAGATCCAATATTCTGTTTAGTTTTAAAAAGACCTTTTTTTAAACGGGAGAAAAACCCTTCTTTTTTTTGTTCAACCATAAATAATTTATCCCATGATCATTTAAAGATCATTGTATCTTATTTTAGAATAAAGCCCAATGCATTCGATCTTTTAAAAAGATTATAAAAGAAATATTTCGCGATCCATAATCAGTAAATATCACTGATTATAAATAAAGATCTCGAATAGCGATGAATCGCCATTCACTTAATGGTAACTGGTGAGTAAATAGATTATACCTTCCAATCTGAACACGCACTAGACGTAAACAAGGAAAACCGACAGCCGCACACATTCTTCTGACTTGCCGATTTTTTCCTTCTGAAATTGTCATACTTATCCATGAAGTTGGTATTGTTTTGCGCTCTCTAATAGGAGGAACTCTTTTCCACAATTGCAATGGCTCATCAAGAAAGGTTACAATGGCTGGCTTTGTATAAAATTCTTTTAATTGCACACCATTTCTTAGCCTATCTATAGCCTGTTGATTAATAATACCTTCAACTTGTACCCAATAAGTTTTTGGCAATTTAAACTTTGGTGAACTGATTTTGGCTTGTAATTTACCGTCACTGGTTAACAATAATAACCCCTCACTATCGGTATCTAACCGCCCAGCAGGGTAGAACTTAGGTAAGCTTATAAAGTCTTTTAACGTCTGATATTTTTCATGTGGTGAAAATTGAGTCGTAACATTAAACGGTTTATTAAAGGCTATTAATGAACTCATTTTGTTCTCTTATTAACTGATAATCTTCAATAACTAATTTTGATTAAGACTATTATAAATAGATAAATGATAATTTACTCACGATAAGATAATTAAAAGCAAAAAAGCCCAGCATCACTGCTGGGCTCTCTCTCAAATTTAAAAGTCTGGCGGCCCCCTACTCTCACATGGGTAATACCCACACTACCATCGGCACTACGGCGTTTCACTTCTGAGTTCGGCATGGGGTCAGGTGGGACCACCGCGCTATTACCGCCAGAC
>NZ_JBXSQJ010000019.1:0-57726 GCF_057063585.1 Gilliamella sp. X-60
GAACTCAGAAGTGAAACGCCGTAGTGCCGATGGTAGTGTGGGTATTACCCATGTGAGAGTAGGGGGCCGCCAGACTTTTAAATTTGAGAGAGAGCCCAGCAGTGATGCTGGGCTTTTTTGCTTTTAAAGTTTTATTTATAAAGAAATAATTGAACTCTGTATTAAGGATCATTTATAGTTTATAGATAGAATTTTTAGAAAATCTTTGGTTAGTAGTAACATTTATATTAATTGATATGATAATAAACATTAAAAAGAATAAAGATTAACCAATTAAAGGGCATATTTATCCTATTTGTATTATTTTTTTATTTATTTATTACTGTATGTATGAAACAATTCAGTTATATAGGAATAAATTTTTTGAGGTAGTCAGTGATCGATAATGATGGCTACCGTCCAAATGTAGGAATAGTTATTTGTAACAGGTATGGTCAAGTACTTTGGGCTCGTCGTTATGGGCAAAATTCTTGGCAATTTCCTCAGGGCGGAATAAAACAAAGCGAAACGCCTGAGCAGGCAATGTTTCGTGAATTAAACGAAGAAGTTGGTTTATTATCAAAAGATGTGAAAATTTTGTCCGTTACTAATGGTTGGTTACGATATAAGTTACCAAAAAGGATGATCCGTTGGGAAAATCAACCAGTTTGTATCGGACAAAAGCAAAAGTGGTTCTTATTAGAATTAATATCTGATGCATCGGCAATTAATCTCAATATGTCTTCAACTCCTGAATTTGATGATTGGAAATGGGTCAGTTATTGGTATCCTATTCGCCAGGTTATTGCATTTAAGCGGGATGTCTATAGAAAGGCAATGAAAGAATTTTCTTTACCTGTGTTTGCTATACAGTCCGAAATAGTGGCGCCAATAACGAATATTCCTAAAAAGAAACGATTTAATTTCTTTGCTCATAAACGAAAAAATAAAAAGCGTATTAAAAAATGAATCAATATTTACAATTTCCTAACTTCGATCCAATAGCTTTCTCCATTGGTTCTATATCGCTTCATTGGTATGGCGCAATGTATTTGTTTGGTGTGCTGAGCGCTCTTTATTTGGCTAAGCGTCGAGCAAATAAGCCGAATAGTCAATGGACCTCACAGCAGGTTGAAAATTTATTATTCTGGGGATTTCTAGGTCTTTTTATTGGAGGACGGTTAGGTTACGTTTTCTTCTATAACCTTAGTACTTTTATTAAAGATCCTGTAATTTTATTTAAAGTCTGGGAAGGTGGCATGTCTTTCCATGGTGGTTTAATTGGTGCTATTTGTGTTATTGCTATTTTTGCTAAAAAGACAAAAAAAACCTTTCTACAAGTAGGTGATTTTGTTGCTCCTCTTGTACCGATTGGCTTGATGTTTGGGCGTTTTGGTAATTTTATTAATGGAGAACTTTGGGGAAGAGTCACTAATTCGTCTATTGGCATGTTATTTCCAACTTCATCACATGCCGATTTTATGTTTGTTCAGGCTCATCCTGAATGGTTTTCACTTTACGCTCAATTAAATGGCATTTTACCAAGGCATCCATCACAACTTTATGAAATGATGTTTGAAGGTATTGTACTATTTATTATCTTAAATATTTTTATCCGAAAACCAAGGCCAACGGGGGCAGTTTCTGGAGTATTTTTACTTTGCTATGGCTTATTTAGATTTGTTATAGAATTCTTTCGACAACCAGATGAACAACTCGGTTTATTTTTAAATATTATCAGTATGGGACAAATTTTATGTCTACCAATGATTATTGGGGGAATTTTGATACTGTTATATACATATAGATTTCATAAGAAGGCAAAAACAAGATGAAACAATATTTAGCATTAATGCAAAAAATTTTAGCTGAAGGCACCCCTAAGTCAGATCGAACGGGTATTGGTACACTATCTGTTTTTGGGCATCAAATGCGCTTTAATTTGCAAGATGGTTTTCCTCTTGTTACAACTAAAAAATGTCATTTACGTTCGATTATTCATGAGTTGCTTTGGTTTTTGAAGGGTGATACGAATATTAAGTATTTACAAGATAATAAGGTTACCATTTGGGATGAGTGGGCTGATGAAGATGGTGAGCTTGGTCCTGTTTATGGAAAACAGTGGCGGGCATGGGAGGCTTCGGATGGTCGTCAAATAGATCAGATTTCGCAATTAATTGAGCAAATTAAAAATGATCCTAATTCTAGACGTATGATTGTTTCTGCTTGGAACGTTGGAGAATTAGATCAAATGGCATTAGCACCATGCCATGCTCTTTTCCAATTTTATGTTGCAAATGGCAAACTTTCTTGCCAACTTTATCAACGTTCTTGTGATGTATTTTTAGGACTACCATTTAATATTGCCAGTTATTCGTTATTACTTCACATGATTGCACAGCAATGTGAATTACAAGTAGGTGAATTCGTGTGGACTGGTGGAGATACACATATTTATTCCAATCATATGGAACAAACCCATTTACAATTAAGCCGTGAACCAAGAAAATTACCCAAGTTAGTAATTAAGCGTAAACCTTCAACAATTTTTGATTATGTATTTGAAGATTTTGAAATTGTTGGTTATGATCCGCATCCTGCAATCAAAGCCCCTGTTGCGGTTTGATCTTTTGTGAAAAACTTTCAGGAAAATATGTGTTTTAGTATAAAATAAGGAAGTTCTAAGAACCAATCATAATGAGTAATTCTCATTATTCGCTATGATCTGCTATTTTAAATATAAATCGATTCTAACTTTTGTTACTGAATGATGATATAAAGTTGTTAGTTAACCCTGTTGATTTTTCTGCCCCTAAAATCAGGATATGGTATATAATAATCAACTTTATTATTAACAATAACTTGATCTTAATATGAGTCAAAATCAAGAAATTCGTCCTATTTTTACTAAATGCTTACTGCACCCTCGTTATTGGTTAACATGGTTTGGTATCGGTATTTTGTATTTAATTCTACTGTTGCCATACCCAATTATTTATCAATTGGGGAAAGGATTAGGTTTACTTTCAATGAAATTAATTGGCAAACGAAAAGAAACGGCGAGCCAAAACCTTAAACTTTGTTTTCCTGAAAAAACACAACAAGAACGTGACCAGATGTTACGTGAAAATTTTATCTCGACCGGTTTGGCTATTTTTGAGACAGGTATGGCTTGGTTTTGGTCAGATAAACGGCTTGCCAAGCGCGTTTCTATTGTTGGCGACTGCCATATTAAAAAGGTACAACAATCAGGTCAAGGCGTTCTGCTCATAGGTATTCATTTTTTAACATTAGAGTTAGGTGCACGTATTTTAGGGATGAGCCATCCAGGTGTGGGTGTTTATCGACCAAACGATAATCCCGTAATGGATTATGTTCAGCTTAAAGGTCGACTTAAGTCAAACAAATATATGTTAGACCGTCATAATACAAAGGGTATGATCCGAGCACTAAAAAATGGTGAATTGCTTTGGTATGCACCGGATCATGATTATGGCCCTAAAAATAGTGTATTTGCACCTCTATTTTCAGTAGAAAAAGCCGCAACAACCGTTGGTACACGCATATTAGTTAAATTAGGTCAGCCTGCTATTATCCCATTTACACCTAAGCGTGAAAAAAATGGACATTACACAGTTTATGTGACTTCCGAGCTTAAAGGCTATCCAATAGATGATGATGTACATGCTGCTACTTTTATGAACAAAGCTATTGAACAAGAAATTTTAAAAGCACCTGAACAATATATGTGGTTACATCGACGATTTAAAACTCGGCCAAAAGGGGAAGCACCTTTATATACCGATAATGTTCAATCTGATTGATGTGATTGTTGCTTATTATGGTGGTTTAATAAATTTAATATACAATTATGCAAAAATTAAATAAGATCGTTTTATATTGTCGTTGTGGGTTTGAAAAAGAATGTGCTGCTGAAATCACAGATAGAGCCGTGCAAAGAGAAATATATGGCTTTGCTAAAGTTAAAGAAAACAGTGGTTATGTTGTTTTTGAATGCTATCAAGATGGAGATGCACAATTATTAATAAAAGATTTGGCTTTTCGTACATTAATTTTTGCCAGACAAATGTTTGTATCGGGTGATTTATTAACAGATTTGCCGAATAATGATCGTATCTCTCCCATTATTGATGCATTATCTGGCACTATAGATAAAGCTGGGGATCTGCGTGTAGAGGTCGCTGATACTAATGATGGCAAGGCACTTTCCAGTTTTTGTCGTAAATTTACAGTTCCTCTTCGTCAGGCATTACGAACTAGACGTATTTTATTAAAAGTTGCAAATCCATCAAGACCCGTTATTCACTTATTTTTTATCAATAGTAATAGTTGTTATGTCGGTTATTCGCTGAGTCAAAATAATTCACCTTTTTATATGGGGATTCCAAGGCTAAAATTTCCAACCGATGCACCAAGCCGTTCTACGTTAAAATTAGAAGAAGCCTTTCATATTTTTATTCCTTATGAAGAATGGGATGAACGATTAAAAGGTGGTTTGAATGCGGTTGACTTGGGCGCTTGTCCTGGAGGTTGGACTTATCAGCTAGTAAAAAGAAGCATGATGGTTTATGCCATTGATAATGGACCGATGAATGAGAAACTGATGGAAACAGGACAAGTTAAACATTATCGTGAAGATGGCTTCAAATTTGCACCTAAAAAGAATAATATTTACTGGTTGGTTTGTGATATGGTTGAAAAACCGGCTAAAGTAACAGATTTAATAGCCAAGTGGCTAATTAATGGTTGGTGTAGAGAGACTATTTTTAATCTGAAATTACCAATGAAAAAACGTTATGAAGAAGTAAAACAAAGTTTACAATTACTAAACGACGAATTAAATAATAAAAAAATTAATGTACAAATTCAGGCTAAACAGCTTTATCATGATCGAGAAGAAGTGACCGTTCATGTGCAACGAATTTGGGGATAATAACTTACAAGAGAATGGCTATGAATTTAAAACACTCCTTTTATGCTATGTTAATAATGCCGATATTTGCATTTTTGGTAGGATGTACTTTTGAAACGTCAAAGGAATCACTTAACTT
This sequence comes from Gilliamella sp. X-60, assembly GCF_057063585.1. Taxonomy (NCBI): domain Bacteria; kingdom Pseudomonadati; phylum Pseudomonadota; class Gammaproteobacteria; order Orbales; family Orbaceae; genus Gilliamella; species Gilliamella sp. X-60. The sequence continues at coordinate 5,052 of NZ_JBXSQJ010000019.1, forward strand.
TGATAATAAACAAAATTCTAATTATTATCTATTACAAGCAGATAATAGTTCTGGTTCAATTAAAGTTAATTGGCAATTATTAGCTGTTCGCGCTTTAATAAAAGAAAATAAATTTTCGCAAGCAAATGCGTTATTATCAAGTTTACCTCTTAATCTCAATAGTGAACAGCAAAAAGAAAAATTATTGTCAGAAGGTGAAATTGCGGTAAAAAAAAGACAATCATTTGACCTTAATAAATTTGCTATTTCAGATTTGAATAACTCACAGCTATATCGTTATTATACGATTAAATTAGGTTTGGATATAAATAGTAAAGATATTAATGCTCAAGCTCATGATTATCTTCAATTAGAAAAATATGTGACAGAAGCCGAAAAAAGGCAATTATTAAATAATACATGGAATTTTTTCCGTAAGTTAAAATCTGATAAAATCAGTAAAGTTTTAGTTGGTGAAAATGAAGCAATATTACAAGGCTGGGTTGACTTAGCTTATACTTATCAAAATAATAGCAAAGCAATTGTTTCGCAAGATGATGATACTCCAGACACAATTGCAGCAAAATCTGAAAATCAAAAACAGTTATTAAAAAAAGCTGTCAACAACTGGGCTACACAATATCCAGATCACCCAGCTAAAGAGATTATTTCGATATTGACCGGTGAACAAACACTTTCTGCTGATGCTAATGCAAAAAAGGTTGCTTTATTGTTACCATTAAATGGTTCTTCACATATATTTGGTGAAACTATTCGTCAAGGCTACATCAGTGCCTCAAAGTTTTTTCCACAAGAACCGCAACAAAATGTGATTGTACTTGATACAACTAGTGCACCTATGGATACTTTAATCCAGCGAGCACAGGAACAGAATGTGGAATTAATTGTAGGACCTTTATTAAAAAATGAAGTTACTAGAATAAAAGAACTAGCACCCGCTATTCCTGTGTTAGCCTTGAACAAAGTTGATAATACGACCACTTCAGCTAATAAAATGTGTTTTTTTGCGTTATCGCCTGAAGATGAAGCAAAAGATGCAGCAGACCATATTTATTCTCAAAATAAAGTTAAACCATTATTATTAGTACCCCAAAGTGATTTGGGGCGACGTGTTGCACAAAGTTTTGCTACACAGTGGTCACAATTGTCGGCAAATGCTTCACAGGCTTACGTGCAATATTTTGGCAATACTACAACACTAAGTGCCAACATGAATCATAATATAGGTATTAACCTTGCAGGTAGTCCTATCTCGATTGATGAGACACCAACAGAGGGAATGTCATCCGCTGGCTTTGATGCTATTTATGTTTATTCTTCATATGATGAATTGACATTGATAAAACCCATGCTTGATATGGGAGCGAATAAGACAATTGGTAATTCATCTGCTGTCATGCTTTATTCAAGTTCAAAAAGTCATGTAGCTAACGCCTCTAATGATTTTAATTATGATATGAATAAAACTGAATATGCAGAAATTCCTATGGTTATGAATCAAAAGGATAATACAAATATACCAAGCAATGTTCAGAAAGATTATTCATTAATGCGTCTATATGCAATGGGCGTTGATGCATGGAGACTTGCAAATCGTTTTAATCAGCTTAATTCCTATCAACTTAATTTTTTAGATGGTATGACAGGTAAACTATCCACAAGCGATCAATGTGAAGTAACTCGCTCACTCTCTTGGCAGCAATATATTTATGGCGATGCTAAATCAGATTCAAAGAGCCAGTAAAAAACAAATTGGTGAGTGTTATGAAAATATTGCTCGCCAATATCTACTTAAGCAGGGGCTTATACTTCTTGCTCATAATATCCAATTTCGCTTTGGTGAACTCGATTTAATTATGTTAGACAATAAATGTCTTGTTTTTATTGAAGTACGTTATCGAAAAAATGCAAATTTTGGTGATGCTGAAATGACCGTGACATTAAATAAACAAAATAAAATCAAGAAGGCGGCCCAACTATGGATGATAGAGCAAAATTTAAATATTGAGGACACAGAGTTTAGATTTGATGTTTTTGCTATTACTGGTAAAAGCAAAAAGTGGATTATTAATGCATTTTAATTTTAGGTGAAAAAGTGTGCAAGATTTAATTAAAAATTATTTTACTGAAAGTATTCAAACTCAAATTGTTATGGCTGAATCGCTTGGTTATTCTATTGAAAAGGCAGCAAATATTATTGTTGAGAGTTTACTTAACGGCAACAAGATTATGAGTTGTGGTAATGGTTCATCCGCTGCTAATGTACAAAGTTTTACTTCACGTTTAATTACCAGTATTAATATCGAAAGACCAAGTATTCCAGCAATAGCTTTAGTCTCAGACAATGTTTTATTAAGTGCTATAGCTAATCATGAGGAAATTTATGCCCGCCAAATTCAAGCATTAGGTCAGCAAAGTGATGTTTTAATCATAGCAACTTGCCAAGGCAATAGTCGAGCCATCATTCGCGCGGTTCAAGAAGCGGTAATTAAGGATATGAAAATCGTTGCATTAACCGCTTTTGATGGCGGTGAAGTTATTGGTTTACTTGGGCAAAATGATATTGAAATAAGGGTTCCATCTTATAAAAAAGTGATGGCTTACGAAATGCATGCCATGATTTTAAATTGCTTATGTCAATTAATTGAAAATACGTTGTTTATTCATAGCGAATAAGTTGAAATAAAAATAGTTTAGTTCTGCATTCATAGTGATTTTATGCTATAATTATCAACTATTTTGAAGACTTAAATTAATAAGAGAACATGGTGTTATGACCGAATTAGCCAAAGAAATAACTCCCGTTAATATTGAAGATGAATTAAAATCCTCTTATCTTGATTATGCAATGTCTGTTATTGTTGGGCGTGCTTTACCTGATGTGCGTGATGGGTTAAAACCTGTTCACAGACGTGTTTTATTTGCTATGCATGAAGCGGGATATGATTGGAATAAACCTTATCGAAAATCTGCTCGTGTTGTTGGGGATGTTATCGGTAAATACCACCCACATGGTGATTCTGCTGTTTATGACACAATTGTGCGTATGGCTCAACCATTTTCATTGCGCTATATGTTGGTTGATGGTCAAGGAAATTTTGGTTCTGTTGATGGTGATTCAGCTGCAGCAATGCGTTATACCGAAATTCGGATGCAAAAATTTGCTGGAGCGTTATTGACTGATCTTGATAAGGAAACAGTTGATTTTTCACCTAACTATGATGGATCAGAAATGATCCCCGATGTATTACCGACTCGTATTCCAAATTTATTAATTAACGGCTCTTCAGGGATTGCGGTTGGTATGGCAACGAATATCCCACCTCATAATCTTGCTGAAGTCATTAATGGCTGTCTTGCTTTTATTGAAGATGAAAATATTTCAATTGATGGTTTAATGGAACATATCCATGGTCCAGACTTCCCGACCGCAGCGCTCATTAATGGGCGTAAAGGTATTGAAAATGCTTATCGTACTGGTCGTGGTATTATCTATATTCGTTCTAAAGCCACAATAGAAGTTGATGACCATTCTGGACGAGAAACTATCATTGTTAACGAAATTCCATATCAAGTTAATAAGAAAAAATTAATCGAGAAGATTGCAGAATTAGTCAAAGATAAGAAAGTAGAAGGGATTTCGGCATTACGCGATGAGTCAGATAAAGATGGTATGCGTATTGTTATCGAAATCAAACGAGATGCTGTCGGTGAAGTTGTATTAAATAACCTTTTCTCATTGACGCAATTACAAGTTTCATTTGGCATCAATATGGTGGCGTTACATAAAGGTCAACCGAAACTATTAAACTTACGTGAAATGATTGAAGCCTTTGTACTTCACCGCCGTGAAGTAGTCACTCGCCGAACCATATATGAATTACGTAAAGCACGTGAACGTGCTCATGTATTAGAAGGTTTGGCGATAGCGCTTGCTAATATCGATCCAGTTATAGAATTAATTCGTTCTACATCAACGCCTAGTGAAGCTAAAACAAAATTATTAGCGCAAGCTTGGCAGCTAGGTCATGTTGCAGCTATGCTAGAAAAATCTGGTAATGATGCGGCTCGTCCAGAAGATTTAGCGCCAGAATTTGGCATTCGTGAGGGGCACTATTATTTATCTGAAGCTCAAGCTCAAGCCATTTTAGATCTTCGCTTACATCGACTGACAGGACTTGAGCACGAAAAAATTCTTGATGAATATAAAGAATTACTTGTGCAAATTGGTGAATTATTACATATCTTGGCTAGTTCAGAAAGATTAATGGAGGTGATTCGTGAAGAGCTTGAAGCTGTTCGAGATCAGTTCCAAGATGCGAGAAAAACTGAAATTACTGCAAGTAGTGCAGATATTAATATTGAAGACCTTATTGCGCAAGAAGATGTCGTTGTCACACTTTCCCATCAAGGTTATGTAAAATATCAACCGCTTTCTGATTATGAAGCTCAACGTCGTGGTGGTAAAGGTAAATCTGCAACTAAAATTAAAGAAGAAGACTTTGTCGAAAAATTATTGGTAGCAAATACCCATGATACGATTCTTTGCTTCTCAAGCCGTGGTCGTTTATATTGGATGAAAGTCTATCAGTTACCTGAAGCCAGCCGTGGATCACGTGGGCGTCCAATTATCAATTTATTACCGCTTGAGGCGGGTGAGCGTATTACTGCGATTCTACCTGTTCGAGAATTTGATGATGAACATTGCGTATTTATGGCAACAGCGCAAGGTACCGTTAAGAAAACGTCTTTAATTGAATTCAGCCGGCCTCGTAGCGGCGGTATTATTGCGATTAATCTACGTGATGATGATGAATTAATCGGTGTGGATTTAACTAACAACGGCCATTTAGCTGCTAGTGATGATGAAGATCTGAATGATGATGCCACTATTGATGAAGGTGAAGATGAGGATAATGAAGTCGCCGAGAGCTCTAATACAGAGGATATTATGCTGTTTTCTGCCAATGGTAAAGTTGTTCGATTCCCAGCTAATAAAGTTCGTTGTATGGGGCGAACTGCCGCAGGTGTTCGAGGTATAAAACTTGATAGTGATGATAAAGTGGTTTCATTAATTGTACCTCGAGGTAATGGTGCAATTCTAACTGCAACTCAAAATGGTTATGGTAAACGTACACAACAAGAGCTATACCCGACAAAATCAAGGGCAACGAAAGGCGTTATATCTATTAAGGTTAGTGAGCGAAATGGCTCAGTTGTTGGCGCTGTACAAGTTGATGAGACTGATCAAATTATGTTAATTACGGATGCGGGTACATTAGTTCGTACTCGTGTTTCAGAAGTGAGTGTTGTTGGTCGAAATACTCAAGGTGTTATGCTTATTCGAACTGCCGAAAGCGAAAAAGTTGTGGGATTACAGCGAATTGCCGAAACAGAAGATGAAGATGGTGAATCTGAATTATTGTCACTAAGTGAAGAACGGAGTGATTCAGAACATGAATCTGAAGAATAATTTTTAATTATTTAAAAGGATTAGTTAAGTATAGCTAATCCTTTTTTATTTAGAATAATCTCGAAAAGGAATAGTATTTGATGTCATTTTCTATAAAAAAAATCTTAACAAATCTTGCATGGCAAATTTTGATAGCTTTGATGTTAGGGGTTGCAGTAGGCGCTTATTTATTTGAACTTTCAGTTCCAAGTCATCCATTACATTCATATTACCAATTTTCAATAGTGAATATATTTCAACCTGCAGGCGATATCTTTATTCGATTAATTAAAATGATTGTGCTGCCAATTATACTGAGCACATTAACGCTAGGTATTGCAGGTATTGGTGGTTCTAAACGATTAGGGACATTAGGTTTTAAAACAATTCTCTATTTTGAAATTATTACAACGATTGCTATTTTATTAGGTCTTTTTTGGGGTAATATTTTTGCACCAGGCGCAGGGATTGATTCCTCCACACTAGCAACGGCAGATATTAGTAAGTATACCCAAGCCGCTGAAGAATTAAGTGGAAAGCCTCATGGTTTAATTGTCATGATTCTTGATATGATTCCTGCCAATATCTTTAAAGCTATGACTGATGGTGCTGTTTTACCTGTCATTTTCTTCTGTGTCTTTTTTGGTTTAGGCTTAATGTCTTTACCAGATAAACAACGCGAACCATTTGTATTCTTCTTAAAAGTAGTGTCTGACACTATGTTTAAAGTCACTAATATGATCATGCGTTATGCGCCTGTGGGGGTATTTGCACTAATTACTGTAACGGTGGCCAAATATGGATTTGCATCTCTACTTCCTTTACTTAAATTAATTTTAACCGTCTATTCAGCAATGATTGTTTTTACATTAGTGGTCTTAGGACTTGTTTGTAAACTTTGCCAATTTAATATTTTTACATTATTGAAAATATTAAAAGAAGAATTGGTTATTGCATTTTCGACCGCAAGTTCAGAAACAGCATTACCTAAAATCATTGAAAAGATGGAAGCTTATGGTGCTCCAAAATCGATAACGAGCTTTGTTATTCCGACAGGTTATTCATTTAATCTTGATGGTTCAACACTTTATCAAAGTATTACGGTAATCTTTTTAGCACAGTTATTCCAGATAGATTTAACTATTTTAGATCAGATTATTATTGTCATCACTTTGATGATAGCATCAAAAGGAATTGCTGGTGTACCAGGCGCTTCAATTCTTGTTTTATCAGCAACGCTTGGTAGTGTAGGTATTCCTCTTGAAGGGATTGGTTATATTATGGGGGTTGAACGTATTTTAGATATGGGCAGAACGGTCGTTAATGTGGTAGGTAATGCATTAGCAGCGATTGTTATTGCGCGTTGGGAACATGCTTTTGACGATAAAAAAGCAAGAGCTTATGAACAGCAATATTTGAAATAAAACTACTGCCGTCTTTTAGCAAGCTTCAGGTTAAAAACTGGAGCTTTTTTATTGCTTAGTGCACTCACTAGAGCGATATCAATTAACAAAATATGCGGGTATGTTTGTGCTAAAAAGGTATAAAAAAACCCAGCATAGGCTGGGTTTTTTATTAATTTGTCTAAAACTATTTAATTTTAGCTTCTTTATAAATAACATGCTGACGAACAACAGGATCGTATTTTTTGATCTCCATTTTTTCAGGCATAGTTCTCTTATTTTTGCTAGTGGTATAAAAATGACCTGTACCAGCAGAAGAAACTAATCTAATTTTTTCGCGTACACCTTTTGCCATGATATTGTTTCCTTATTAGTACTTTTCACCACGGGCACGAAGTTCAGCTAAAACCGCATCAATACCCTTTTTATCGATAGTACGCATACCTTTAGCAGATACACGCAATTTTACAAAACGTTTTTCACTCTCAATCCAGAAACGGTGAGTTTGAAGATTTGGTAGAAAACGACGTTTAGTAGCATTCATCGCATGAGAACGATTATTTCCTACTAAAGGACCTTTTCCTGTTACTTGGCATACTCGTGACATGTCAATAATTCTCCGAAATTTCAATGCTTAAGCCTTGGGCGTAATATGTTAATGGAATTAACCTCGTCAGGCTTTTAGTTTGCTGCAGTTCTATCTGAGAAGCAGTCTAACCTCTCACACTACACCCATAATAATGAGGTAGCGAAGTATACGCTGTTATACGCAATTTCTCAAGCATTATCTTATTTTGGTGTAAAAATAGGCACATTACCTAAATGAATATTAACAAATAGATAACCATTATTGCTATAAAACTATTATTCTATAGTTAGCGTTATCTTAGTTAAATACAAAAACTGTTTAATTTTATAATAAATATGTTTTAATACTATTGATTATAGATTTTATCTATTAGGTCTAATTTTCTAACTTTCAAGGAGATTGTATGAACCCGTTCACGCCATATAGTATATACGGTATTATCGGTTATCCTTTAGGACATAGTATGAGCCCTCTTATTCATACTACATCATTTCAGGATTACGGTATTCCCTCAGTTTTAGTTCCTTTTGCTACGCCACCAGAAGATATTTCAACCTTATTCAAATCTGTAAGATTATTAAACATTCGAGGATTGTGTGTCACAATTCCGCATAAGCAAACGATTATTCCCTATTTAGATAAAGTGACTGAGCATGTAAAAAAAGCCGGTGCTGCTAATTTAGTCTATTGGGAGGGTGATAAGCTTTGTGGTGACAACACCGATATTGTTGGTTTTATGCAACCTCTTGAACAGAAGAAATTACCAGCTGAATATAAAAAAGTTTTATTACTAGGAGCTGGCGGTGCGGCACGTGCTGCGGTTGTCGGATTACAGGATCTTGGTTATACCGATATTACCGTGACCGACATAGCGAGTGACTTACCCAAAGCATTAGCTAAAGAATTTAATCTTAAAATAGTTGCTTGGGAAGAACGTAGTCAAGTTGAAGCGCAAATTATTATTAACTCTACCCCCTTGGGTATGCAAGGCAAGTTTGAAGATCAGACACCTTATGAACAAGCTTGGTTTAAAGGGAAGGGATTAGCTTATGATATTGTTTATACACCATATAATACACGATTTAGACAAGAGGCTGAAAAAGCTGGCTGGGAATCTATTTCAGGGCGTGAAATGTTTATAGGGCAAGCAAATGCACAATTTAAAATTTGGACAGGAAAAGATCTTTCCGATAGGGCAAAACAAGCTGTAATAGATACTTTAGCTGAAAAATAAAAATTGAAAATAGAACATACATTTCATTAAAGTGAATGAGATGTATGTTAAATAAAATTAGATAGTTACTTTTAAAATAAGTCATATTATTAAAAGGAGTATTTATGACAAACTTAGAATTGCAAGCTTATCGTCGTTTTCTGATGCTAAAAGTATCAGAAGCTAGCCAATATATTGGTAAAACTGATGCTAAAACATGGCATGATTGGGAGAGCGGTACTATACCCGTGCCTGAGTTTGTTGAAATAACAATGCAAAAGCTGAAAAAGCTTCGCAATGATAAAATTAATATTATTATCAATAGTATCAATGATCGTGTTGGCAGTAATACAATACGCTACTTTATGACATATGAAGAATTTAAAAAAGTGAATTCTGATCTAGACGTGGTGCAATGGCGGTTACATCAATCAATCGCCACAGAGCTCTATTTTCGTGGTTTAGAAAAACTATGTTAATTGACTTTATCAAGATGACTTTTGGAGCCTAAAAGGCTTTTTTATAACCTTAGTAAATAATTATTTACAAAAAATCTTATCGGAATTTAATTTAATTATTTAAAAGATAAAAATTTTTTATTATTTCTATAATATGTAAAAAATATATTGCAAAAATAAGAGTGAATCACTAGCATGGTTAATATATTCTGTAAATCTGAAAAAAATAGAACCCGATATGAATAAAACAATTTTTTTAGTTGGTGCAAGGGCAGCAGGTAAAACAACAATGGGAAAAATGTTAGCAAATAAGCTATCGTTTTCTTTTATTGATACCGATAGCCATTTGTTTGAAACTACTCAAAAAACAGTGGCTGAAATTGTTGAACAAGAAGGTTGGGAAGGATTTAGAGCAAGAGAAAGCCAAGTGCTTGTTGATACAACTAAACCCAATCGTGTCATTGCCACTGGTGGAGGCATGGTATTAGCTGAGCATAACCGCGATTTTATGAAACAAAATGGCACGGTTATCTTTTTATCTGCGCCAGCGGCAACGCTAGCTGCTCGTTTAATGAAAGATCCGAATGTTGCTCAAAGACCCTCGTTAACGGGCTTATCTATTGCTGATGAAATAGATAAGGTATTAGCTGAAAGACTACCTTTATATCATGATGCTGCTCACTATGTGGTGAATGTTGATCAAGATGAAAGCTTGATCCTAGCTAAAATGCTCGAAATGCTTGAAGATTGAAATTAAGTTTTTTATCAGATACCACTTAAAAAGTGGTATTTTTATTGGTATAGACAACAATAAAATTTAATAAAAATTCTATATAATTTTAATTTTCTGTCAGATTTTTACTATTTTTTAGGAATAAAAAAGATAAAAGTCAGGTAACAAATCTAAACTTACTTTTTCCGCTTAATATTGATACATATATATTGAATAGAACTAAAGTTTTATGTTTTACATATGGAGTATGACAAATGGAAAATCAAAAGATCAATTCTTATGGAATTGTTGGATCTATTTATGCAAATTATATTATTCAAAGTATTGCGCTAATTGTGATTATGCAATTTTCTCAAGCGCTTTCAAAGCAACTAAATACTGATATAGTTGGGCTTGGTTATGTTGCATCAGGCATAGGAATTGGCAAAATCTTTTTAATGTTCGTTGGTGGGGTGCTATCAGATAAATTTGGTAGAAAGTTATTTATTTATCTAGGTATGATTTGTTACGCCATTTTTTTTATAGGGATAATTTTTTGTACCAACATTCATATAGCTTTTTGTTTAGCGATTGCCGTGGGAGCGGGTAATTCTTTTTTAGATACAGGTTCTATGCCTGCCTTAACTGAATGCTTTCCTGGATCTGCGAGCTCTGCGAGTGTCCTTATAAAAGCTTTTATTTCCATCGGAACGCTAGTTCTACCTTTTATTGTTACTTTTTTTGATACCAACAAAATATGGTATGGTTGGGCGTTTCTCGGTTTTACTGCTTATTTAATCATTAACAGTTTATTATTATTACCTCAACAATTCCCACATAAAGATACGACAATTAAAGGTTGTGAAGGTTCAGTAAACTATTTTACAGGTAATCCTCGATTTGAATTTGAAGGTATTTTACTGATTATCATGGGATTTACTACAACAGCAACATTTGTCATTATTTTACAATGGTTGCCAACTATCGCTATTAAAGGTGTTAATATGAGCTATATCGATGCAAAACAACTGATCAGCTATTATAGTACCGCATCCATTATTTCGGTATTTGTTACAGCATTTGTGGTTAAACGTTTCTTAAAACCAATATTTTGTATTATTATTCTGCCTGCTTTGTCTGCCTTAGTATTAATTGTGTTTTATTTCAATATTTCACCCGTCATGTGTGTCATTGCCGCAATTGGCGTAGGATTAACTGCTGCAGGTGGCGTGTTACAGTTGACTTTGGTTGTAATGCAACAACTGTTCCCAACTCGTAAAGGTCTTGCAGTTGGTTGTATGTATACATTTAGTGGACTATCGTTTGTTGTCATTCCGCGAATAGTGCCCAAATTGGCGATGCTTAACGTCAGTTACGCTATTTTAATTGATATTTTTATTGCGGCATCAAGTGTTGTACTTGGTTCAATTGTTTTTTATCGTTTTAAAAAAGTGATTGATTTAACAAAAATATAGATCATAATTTTAATAATTTTCAAAAAAATTAATTGATAAGGAAAGAAAAATATATAGGCAAGTTAGTTTGTCTATATATGTAAGCATCTCACCATCGTTAGTACAAAAACCACATCGCAAATTACGTTGCGTGTTTTAGTTTTATATTCAATTGGGGACCATATTATTTATATGCTTAGTGGGGCTTGCCGTGCTATAAATCGTCAACGATTCTTCGGTTTCCATTCTTGCTTACTCGTGGTTGTTAAAAAGATATAAATATACTACTTTATTTTGGTACGATTAAATTGTTCAATATACTCTATTGATAAAGGGGCTGGGAAGAATGGAATCTATGATTACATTGGATAATTTTATCCATTTTGCAAAAAATGTCTCGGTGAGATCTGATTCGTTATTCACACATAATCTTAATGAAGCCCCTTATTATTCAGTGAGCTTATTAAGATAGTAAATAATTTGCATGAAATATTAGTGCTGTTTACTGAATTTGAGCTATGATTGTCATGGATAGATAAAAAAAATTAACGTTTTATCAAAGACAAGAGATAGAGCGATGATATCATAAAGAAAAAATAACCGTCACAGATTCCCACAAAGCAATTTTTGATAACGCTTTATGAGCTTTAGTGGATTATTTTTATAATAAAATGAAAACACAGAGGTATTTTCTGCGCATTATGCACTCTTTTCGTCTATAGCATGAGTTGACGGTTGAGCGTGATGAGCATTGTTAATTTGAATTGAGATATTATTTGGTGACTGCTGATTATATTTACTTTTATAGATGCAATTAGCATAATCAACCATACCGCTAGTTAGAAAAATGTCTAGAATCCATCCAATACCGAACAAACCTAAAGTAAATAACCAAATAAAACCTGAAATCCATTTACCGCAGTACATTCGATGGATTCCCCAAAAACCGAAAATATCATTTCTCGAAATAAAATAAAACTAATTTTTATACTCAAACATCTAGTTACCTGAAACTTTTTGACAAAAATTTCAAAATCACACTAGCCCCAAAAAACTCTAAAACATCTAAACTAAAAAACAGAAACTATCATATAAATGCTTTATTTTTTAAAGTCACAAAATAAAATAAATAAGATCAATTACATAGATGAAGTGTTTTTAATAAAAATAACAACTATTATGGAATACCTACATAATAATACAATAAATAAACCCGCTTATTTAAAGCGGGTTTATTTTTTAATTTAAAATAATAGTTAAACTTCTAAGTAATCTAAGATGCCTTCTGCCGCTTTGCGCCCTTCACTAATCGCCGTTACCACTAAATCTGATCCCCGAACAGCATCGCCACCGGCAAAGATTTTAGCATTACTAGTTTGGTAACCATTAGCTTCTGGAGCAATGATTCGACCTTGCGCATCAAAATCAACACCTTGTTCTTCCAACCAAGGCATAGCATGTGGTTTAAACCCAAATGCCATCACGACAGCATCGGCAGGTAGGACAAATTCTGAACCTTCAATCATGACTGGTGAACGTCGACCTTTTGCATCGGGTTCTCCAAGCTCTGTTCGGACCATTTTTACGCCTGTCACTTGCCCAGTGCTGTTAATTTCAATGCTTAGTGGTTGTACATTAAATTGAAACTGTGCGCCTTCTTCTTTGGCGTTTTTTACTTCTCGCTTTGAGCCTGGCATATTGGCTTCGTCCCTGCGATAAGCACAAGTGACTTCGGTAGCGCCTTGACGAATCGAGGTTCGTACACAGTCCATTGCAGTATCACCACCACCAAGCACAACCACACGTTTATTTTTCATGTCAATGTAAGGCGTATCTTGGGTTTGTTGATGTTGCATGAGGTGCTTGGTATTGGCAATTAAAAATGGCAGTGCATCGTAAACACCATTAGCATCTTCGTTCTCAAGCTCTGCTCGCATTGATTGATAAGTACCTGCACCAACAAATACGGCATCAAATTCATTGATTATGTCAGCTAATTGAACGGTTTTGCCTACTTCAGTATTTAGCCTGAATTCAATACCCATTTCGGTAAAAATGCGACGTCGGTTAATGAGTACTTCTTTGTCCAATTTGAAAGCGGGGATACCAAATGTCAGTAATCCGCCAATTTCAGGGTGGCGATCAAACACCACAGGTGTTACACCATTGCGCACTAAGACATCAGCACATGCAAGGCCTGCTGGGCCTGCACCAATAATAGCGACTTTTAACCCTGTTTGTTCGACATTCGATAGGTTGGGTTTCCACCCCATTTTAAAGGCTTCATCAGTAATATAACGTTCAATATTTCCAATGGTAACCGCACCAAATTCGGCATTTAAAGTGCAAGAGCCTTCACAAAGACGATCTTGTGGACAGACTCGACCACAAACTTCGGGCAGGCTGTTGGTTTGGTGCGAGAGTTCTACCGCTTCTAGAATTTTACCTTCATTAACCAGTTTTAACCAATTGGGAATATAGTTATGTACAGGGCAGCGCCATTCACAATAAGGGTTACCACAAGCCAGACAACGATCGGCTTGTGCTTGTGATTGCGAAGCAGAAAAGCCCTCATAAATTTCAACAAATTCAATTTTGCGGATGTTTAACGATTTTTTAGGCGGATCAACACGTTGTAAATCGATAAACTGATAAACATTTTGACTCATTTTCGTGTTCTCCTTACTGTGCTTGAACGTGCAGTTCTGTCGATGAGCGACTGCGATGTCCAAGTAATGCTTTGACATCACTGGATTTTGGTTTGACTAGGGCAAATTGCTTAGCAAAATTGTCCCAATTAGCCAAAATATTTTCGGCTCGTGATGAGTGGGTTAGTTGAGCATGTTCCATAATTAAACCGCGAAGGTGTTCTTCATGAATGGCGTAATTTGCGACGTTTAGCATTTCGACCAGCTCTTTATTGATGCGTTTATGTAGTTCGCCATCTTCATCTAAGATATAAGCAAACCCACCAGTCATACCAGCACCGAAGTTAACCCCCGTTTTTCCAAGTATACAAACAATACCGCCTGTCATATATTCACATCCATTATCACCAATGCCTTCAACAACGCTGATGGCACCGGAATTACGTACGGCAAATCGTTCACCTGCTCGGCCTGCGGCAAATAATTTGCCACCTGTTGCGCCGTATAAGCAGGTGTTGCCCGCGATGGTCGCTTCATGACTTAAAAATGCCGAGCCTTGCGGTGGGCGAATGACAATGCGTCCACCAGCCATGCCTTTACCAACATAGTCGTTGGCATCGCCAGTTAGGGTTAGATCTACACCACCAGCATTCCATACACCAAAACTTTGCCCCGCCGTGCCGTTGAAGTTTAGCGAGATCGGATCGGTGACTAAGCCTTGATCGCCATATTTTTTGGCAATATAGCCTGATAGGCTTGTGCCAACCGAGCGATCAGTGTTTTGAATGTCAAAATAGAAGCTTTTGCTTTGACGGTTATCAACAAATTGTTGTGCTTGCGTGATGATCTCTTTATTTAGTACCCCTTTATCAAAGGGTTTGTTATCTTCTATGCAGTAAACCGGTTTGCCTTCAAGCGGGGTAGCGGTTTTTAGCAGTCCAGATAGATCCAGTTTTTGTTGTTTTGCCGTGATGCCGTCAAGTTCTAATAATAAATCAGTTCGTCCGATTAAATCGACAATTCGACTTACGCCTAGTTCTGCCATCACTTCTCGTGTATTACGTGCAATAAAGCGGAAGTAGTTCATGGCTTTTTCAGGCAGGCCATGATAGTGCTCGCTACGTAATTTTTCATCTTGTGTTGCAACACCTGTTGCACAGTTATTAAGGTGACAAATACGAAGATATTTACAACCCAAGGCGACCATTGGACCAGTTCCAAATCCGAAGCTTTCTGCCCCTAAAATGGCTGCTTTGACAATATCGGTACCGGTTTTTAATCCACCGTCAACTTGTAGACGGATTTTGTGACGTAACCCATTAGCGACTAATGATTGTTGTGTTTCAACCAGTCCAAGTTCCCAAGGTGAGCCTGCGTATTTGACTGACGTTAATGGGCTAGCACCGGTTCCCCCGTCATAGCCAGAAATAGTGATGAGATCAGCATAAGCTTTAGCAACACCGGTTGCAATGGTTCCAACCCCGGGTTCAGATACTAATTTGACTGAAATCATTGCGTTAGGGTTAATCTGTTTAAGGTCAAAAATAAGTTGTGCCAAGTCCTCAATTGAATAGATGTCGTGATGAGGCGGTGGCGAAATCAATGTGACACCGGGTACTGAAAAACGTAATTTTGCTATATACGGTGTGACTTTATCACCGGGTAGCTGACCGCCTTCACCCGGTTTTGCTCCTTGCGCGACTTTAATTTGAATAACATCAGCACTCATTAAGTAACTTGGCGTTACGCCAAAACGGCCTGATGCAACTTGTTTTATGCGTGAAACTTTTATGGTGTTGTAGCGTGCTGGATCTTCACCTCCTTCTCCTGAATTGGAGAAACCTCCGAGAGTATTCATGGCTTCGGCAAGCGATTCGTGCGCTTCAGGGCTCAGCGCACCAATTGACATAGCGGCTGAGTCAAATCGTTTGAATAGCGATTCTTCAGGTTCGACTTGTTCCAGTGGAATAGCTGCATCTTTAGGTGGATTGAGCTTTAATAAATCACGTAATGTGGCAATAGGGCGATTATTGACGATATCAGCATAACGTTTGTAATCGTCATAATTGCCATTATTGACCGCTTTTTGTAGTGACTGTACCACATCAGGATTATAGGCATGATATTCGCCACCATGGACAAATTTAAGTAGTCCACCTTGTTCTAATGGTTTTCTTTTTAACCATGCACTTTTCGATAAGTTAAATTGGTCTTGCGTAAAATCATCAAAATTAGCGCCACTAATACGACTAGTAACACCTTGGAAACAAAGTTCAACCACATCCTTATGTAATCCAACCGCTTCAAACAATTTTGAGCAGCGGTAAGAGGCAACGGTTGATATCCCCATTTTAGACATGATTTTATATAGGCCTTTGTTAATTCCATTGCGGTAATTAAGAATTGCTTCACGATAAGATTTATTTATCGTGCCATTATCGACCATTTGACCTAAGGTTTCATAGGCTAAGTAAGGGTAAATTGCTGTTGCTCCAAAACCGAGGAGTACCGCAAATTGATGTGGGTCACGACAACTTGCGGTTTCAACAATGATATTGGCATCACAACGTAAATTCTTTTCAACTAAACGCTGTTGTACAGCACCAACCGCCATTGGTGCCGGAATTGGTAAGCGATCGGCCGCGATGTTTTTATCTGATAAAATCAGTAATACTGTACCATTACGAACTTTTGCTTCGGCATCACCACATAATTGTTCAATGGCATCACGTAAGCTGCCATCAATGTCATAGGTGATGTCTAATGTTTCTGATTTGTAGTAACGCGATTCTAACGCGGTTAATTGTTGTAAATCAGAATAAACTAAAACTGGATATTTAAATGCCACACGATGCGCTTGACCTTCTGCTTCGGCAAATACATTCATTTCTCGGCCGATGCTGGTTGAAAGTGACATAACATGCGCTTCACGTAGTGGATCGATAGGCGGATTTGTGACCTGTGCAAATTTTTGGCGGAAATAATCATAAATTAAACGAGGTCTACTTGATAATACAGCAAATGGGGTATCATCACCCATTGATCCGGTGGCTTCTTGGCCATTTTCACCGAGTACACGAATGCACTGGTCAAGCTCTTCAGCGCTATAACCAAACTGTTTTTGATAAGTTGCAAGTAAAGTATCGTCGTAATTGCGTGAACCAATGTTATCATCAGGTAGGTTTTCAAATGGTATTAGCTGTTTAACATTTTTTGCCATCCATTCTTTATAAGGATGACGTTTTTGTAAATCGTTGTCTGTTTCAGACGATTGTAATATGCGACCTTCTTCGGTATCGATAACTAATAATTCACCTGGGCCAACACGACCTTTAGTGACGACTTCATCAGGTTGATAGTCCCAAATACCAATTTCAGAGGCACAGGTAATAAGTTTGTCTGTCGTTATTACATAACGTGCAGGACGTAATCCATTACGGTCTAAATTACATGCCGCATAACGTCCATCTGACATCACAATACCCGCAGGTCCATCCCAAGGCTCCATATGCATTGAGTTGAAATCGAAAAAGGCACGCAGGTCTTCGTTCATGTCAGGATTATTTTGCCAAGCAGGAGGAACAAGCAGGCGCATAGCTCGTACAATATCCATTCCACCAACAAGGAATAGCTCTAGCATGTTATCTAATGAACTCGAATCAGATCCAGTGACATTAACAAACGGTGCGGCATCTTGTAAGTCTGGAATGAGTGGCGTTTTAAATTTGTATGAGCGCGCTTTTGCCCATTGGCGGTTACCTTCTATGGTATTAATTTCACCATTATGCGCCAGATGTCGAAAAGGTTGCGCTAATGGCCAACGTGGCACGGTATTAGTTGAGAACCGTTGATGGAATAAACAAATAGCCGTTTCCATGCGAATATCAGCCAAATCTAAATAGAATCGAGGTAAATCTTTAGGCATACATAAGCCTTTATAGATATTGACCTGATTGGAGAAGCTGCAAACGTAAAATGTATCGTCTTTCACCCGTTTTTCTATTCGACGACGCACCATATATAAACGACGCTCTAAATCGATTTTTGTCCAACCGGCTGGGGCGTTGACAAACACTTGTTCTATTTTGGGTAGTGATGATAATGCAATTTCGCCCAGTACGCTTTTATCAATCGGTACTTCGCGCCAACCTAGAATAGATAAGGTTTCTTCAGCAAGTTCTTGTTCAACAATATCACGGCTAGCTTGTGCTTCTTTTTCGTCTTGGCTTAAAAATAGCATACCAACGGCATAATTGGTCGCTAATCGCCAACCTGCATCTTGTGCTACTAATCTAAAAAAACGGTCGGGTTTTTGCAATAAAAGACCACAACCGTCGCCAGTTTTTCCATCAGATAAAATGGCGCCACGGTGTTGCATTCTGGCTAAACCGTGAATTGCTGTACGCACCACTTTATGACTTGGTTGCCCTTCAATGTGAGCAATTAGCCCAAATCCGCAGTTATCTTTTTCATGATGCTGGTTATATAACATATCATTGCCTCTAATTCATCGCTTTTATAATTTGAGAAGGTATAGGCATTAATCCCATATTAGGTGTGAAGTTAATTAAAAATCAGTTTTTGGTCAAATAAATATTACTTATAACTTAATTTTTTGATAACTAAGACTAAACTTATTAATAAAACTAATAAGAGGCAGTTCTAGATGAACTCAATATAGTGATTATGTAGTGAAAAAAGGAAGGATGTTAATGATGGTAATTTATTGTCAATTTTTGTAAATAAGTTTAATAAACGGTGTACTTTTAAGTGATAATCTTATGCTGTATTTTACAAAAAGTATGAATTAGGCTTGCTAAATAACTGATTGAATCTTTCAAAATTAAATTTGTTTAAAACTGATTATTTAAAAAAATTAATCAACACTCTCAATTTGTACTTAATGCGCTGATTATTGATATCACTCATTTTTTTCTTTATATCAACCTTACATAAGTTCTACTCTTAGCAATGCAATGTTCAAAAAACACGCTTGCAAAAGTCGTTAATTAGGTGTTTAATTAAGCAGCAAATTCTTCTAATTAGGAGAGTTGAATTAAAAAAAAGCAGTAATTAACGACTCAATTAACTAAATAATATCTCAAAACAATAAAGAAATTTTAGGGAAAGTTATTATGAAATATTTTGCTTGGTCCATTTCGCTTTTAGTTGGGCTTATGAGCTTAGGGCAAGAGATGCTATGGTTTAGAATAGTGAGCTTTATTTTGGGTGGGGCTCCTTTTGCTTTTGCTCTGGTATTGTTTTTCTTTCTATTAGGCATTGCCTTTGGAGCAAATAGAGGTAAGGCTATTTGTGCTCGTTATTCTAACCTATTCTTCGCTGGTGGGACGGTTTTAATTTTTGCTGGTTTTATTGATATATCGATCCCATTGATTATCCAATACATACCTCAAAAAAGTGCTATAGGAGAATTGTTAGGTATATGTTGTATTTTAATATTCGTCGTTGCTGCTTTAAAGGCAATATTATTTCCGATCGTACATCATTTAGGTACGAATATTTCCAATGGGAAAGTAGGTGCATCTGTATCTAAAGTCTATTTCTTTAATATTGTTGGCTCAACGCTTGGTAGTTTATTAATTGGAGGCATTCTTCTTGATTATATCTCTATTTCATCTATGTTTATTCTAATTGGTATCGCTTGTATTTTATTAGGCGCGTTGATGATAGTGAAAAAATCGATGATTTCTGTCATCGCTGTTGTTATGCTTGGTAGCTGTTGCTTTTATTTAGTGAATAAACACTCGGATTATATGTTTAGAAATGCGTTTGAACAAGGAATATCTATCAATTCTTATATTGAAAATCGTTACGGTGTAATCCATATCGTCAATGACGATAGGGATGGTAGAAAAAATATTGTATTAGGTAATAAGATGTATGATGGGATATTAAATATCGATCCTGATATCGATATAAATGATCTAAATCGGCTTTACTTATTATCGGCAACCCATCCAAATCCTAAAAAAGCGCTAGTTATTGGTGTGAGCGGTGGTGCATGGACTCGTGCCTTATCAAGTTTTCCAACATTAGAAACCATTGATGCCATTGAAATCAATAAAGGGTATCTGGATATTATTAAACAATACCCTATTGTTTCGCCAATATTAAACGATCCTAAAATTAATATTTATATTGATGACGGACGGCGTTGGCTTAAACGAAATAGTGACAAAAAATATGATTTAATCATTATGAATACCACTTACCATTGGCGTTCAGGCGCAACCAATTTATTATCACAAGAGATGATGAAATTAGTAAAAAATTCATTAAATCCTAATGGTATTCTGGCTTTTAATAGTACTCGATCTCCTGATACATTAAAAACAGCACAATCGGTATTTAAATATGCCTATTGGGGAACACTTGGCTTTATTTATGCCTCCGATTCAATGATTAAACTTGATGAAGTTGTTGCTAAAGAGCGTCTTGATAAGTTAGTTTTAGATGGTAAACCTTTGTTTAATAAAGAATCCAAACAAATTGAAAATGGCGCTTATAAAAAAACATTAGCGACAAAACTATTAAGCTTAGACGAAGTTGAAAAATTTTATCATTTAGGG
This sequence comes from Gilliamella sp. X-60, assembly GCF_057063585.1. Classification (NCBI taxonomy): domain Bacteria; kingdom Pseudomonadati; phylum Pseudomonadota; class Gammaproteobacteria; order Orbales; family Orbaceae; genus Gilliamella; species Gilliamella sp. X-60. The sequence continues at coordinate 25,571 of NZ_JBXSQJ010000019.1, forward strand.
AGAGATACGGAAATCATTACCGATAGCAACATGATAACAGAATATAAATACGGACTTTTGGGAAATAAATAAGGAACCTTTTATGTTAAGCAAAAAAAAATTACTACTATTAAGTACTCTATTTTTTATTTCTGGAATGAGTGGTTTAACTTATCAAGTTGCTTGGCAACGGGCACTTTATTCGGCTTTTGGTTCCGATGTTGATTCTGTTGCAATTATTGTATCAGCATTTATGTTAGGACTTGGTTTAGGAGCCCTCGGTGGCGGAAGGATTGTCGATAAATACCCGAATAAAGCGCTACAGTTTTTTTGTTTTAGTGAATTTGGAATTGGTTTATTTGGGCTAATTAGTTACCCGCTTATTTTGTTTATCGGCGATATTTTTATTGTTTACAATTTGGCCGTTGTTGCAGTTGTTAATTTTTTATTGGTGCTTGTTCCTACACTTTTGATGGGGGCAACGCTTCCAATTTTAATCACTTATATTGCACAATTTTGGAAAAATATTGGTCAAACAACTGGACATCTTTATGCTATCAATACTTTTGGTGCAGCAATCGGTGCTGCTTTAACAGGATTCATACTATTTAACTATTTTGGTCTTAATGTTGTAACGATATTAGCAGCTTTAGGTAATTTTATAGTCGCTATACTTGCTTATCTATTTTTTAATAAAGCACAGATAAAAAAAGTTGATAATAAAATAGTATAAAGCCATTTAGAATGATAAATCGGCGGTAATTATCGCTGATTTATCAATATATTAAAACATATTGTTAAAGTCAACGAGTTAAGAATTATCCTTGATATTCCCCCCTTTACCATTAAATTCACATAAGTAATAAAGTTTACCTTTATGTATTTGTCCATGATGCTTCACCGTAATAAAATCAATAGCAGGTAAGTTTAGAAAAACGTTCAGTATCATCGCTTGAAATCTATAATAATAAACATTGAGTGACCTAGCCCCACGCAAAAATCACATAACAATATATTATAATTGAGCAAAAAGTAACATAAAAAGAAATGCTGACTAAATAAATATTACTTATAAGTCAATCTGTTAATAATTAACATTGACTTTTTAATAAAGCTAATAGTGGTAAATATCACAATGATTTTTGTGAGTTTGGTAAGTTAAAAACAGATTGTGACAATTTTGGGCACTATTTTTGATATAAATTCTTTTCTTTTTTGTTAAAAAGTTTCAGGAAAATATGTGTTTTAGTATAAGAACTAAGGTTTATTCCAACAACTATGAGTGACAATTGTTATACTGTTATAATTTGTTATCTTTTATTTTTAATCTATTAATAATGCAAACTAAAATTACAATTGTAGGTGCTGGCGCTGCTGGACTTTTTTGTGCAGGCTTACTCGGTCAAAAAGGGTATGATGTTACTGTGTTTGATAATGGTAAAAAGCTGGGACGTAAAATCTTAATGTCTGGCGGGGGGAAATGTAACTTTACTAACTTAACAGTTGAGTCGAGTAATTATATTTCTGACAATCCGCATTTTTGCAAATCGGCTTTAAAACGATTTACTCAGTGGGATTTTATTCAATTAGTGAATGAATATCATATTGCCTATCACGAAAAAGAACATGGACAATTATTTTGCGATAATTCAGCGCAAGATATTGTGGATATGTTATTAAAAGAGTGTCAAAAAGGGCATGTTAAGTTTATGATGCAGACCCAAGTTGAATATGTTGATAGTGATGGACAAGGATTTAAGTTGCATACTTCTCGTGGCATGATTGATTGTGAAAATCTTATTATTGCAACTGGTGGTTTATCTATGCCAGCTCTTGGTATGACTTCAATTGGTTATAAAATTGCCGAAAAATTTGATATTCCAGTGGTGCCTGTAAGAGCAGGGCTAGTTCCATTTACATTGCATAAACCTTTACTGGATGGGTTATCAACCTTGTCAGGCATTGCAATTCCTGTTGAAGTTTCTAATAAAAGAATTAGTTTTAAAGAAAATCTATTATTTACTCATCGAGGGCTTTCAGGACCTGCTATTTTGCAGATATCAAGTTATTGGCAAGCAGGTGAGTCAATTACTATCAATTTATTACCCGATTTAACATTTGATTCATCGTTTAAACCATTATTAGCACAAAATCGTAATCAAACTATAAAAAATTGCTTAGCAAAAATTTTACCTAAAAGGCTTATTGAAGAATTAATAAAACTGAAGTTGATAAATGACGTAACAGTCAAGCAGCTAGATCTTAAACAACAGCAAGACTTGTATAATACATTAACACACTGGAGCATTACTCCAAATGGTACAGAAGGTTATCGTACTGCCGAGGTGACACTAGGGGGAGTAAGTACTGATGCGTTGTCATCTAAAACTATGGCCGTTAAAACACACCCGAACCTTTATTTTATTGGTGAAGTTGTTGATGTATCAGGCTGGTTAGGAGGTTATAATTTCCAATGGGCATGGAGCAGTGCATTTGCGTGTGCTCAAGGGTTTAATTGATGATTACATTAATCATCAATTACCCCCATGTGAATATTGTATTTTTTGACCTTATATTGTAGCGTTGTGCGCGAAATATTTAATTGTTTTGCGGCCGTGATAATTTTGCCATTGGCTTGATTTAATGCATCAATGATAAGTTGCCGTTCATAGTTCTCAACTTGTTCTGTTAAGCTGTTTTCATGAGTAGATTTATTGATAGGTGTTTTGTCAGGTTTATGTGTCTTATCGTCTTGGAAAAATGCACTGTTAAGCTCAAAGAGCTCTTCATCAAGGGTAATATGCTGTAATTCACCTGATTTGTTTTGTAATACCATGCTTCTGACAATTGCATTTTCAAGCATACGCACATTACCAGGCCAAGGGGCAGTCATTAATTGTTGCAGAGCCTGTTCACTGATACCACTAATTACGACATTGACATCGTTTTTGTGTTTATCAATAAAATAGCGTGCTAAAACGGGAATGTCTTCTGTTCTGTCACGTAAAGCAGGAAGTTTTATTAAACCGACATTTAATCGATAAAATAGATCGCTTCTTATTTTTCCTGTTTTTAATAGTTCTGTTGGTGATTCATTCATGGCTGCAACAATACGAACATCAGAATGCATTTCTTTATTACCACCTAATTGCCAATAGGTTTTCTCTTGAAGAAATCGTAATAATTTGCTTTGCATTTCAAGCGGCATCGCGTTTAATTCGTCAAGAAACAATGTACCGCCGTTAGCGAGTTCTAAGTAACCTTGACGGTTTTCAGCACCTGTAAATGCACCTTTTACTGTACCAAATAAAGTACTTTCAATCAGTGTAGTTGGTAATGCACCACAATTAAGCGAGATGAAAGCTTTATCACGGCGTTGGCTTGTTTTGTGTATTAAACGAGCAAATAGCTCTTTGCCTGTTCCGGTTTCGCCCACAATTAACACAGGAACATCATTGCGCCCTAACATATTGGTTTGGTCGATAACTTTTTGCATTTTTTCTGAAACAAAAACAATATCGGGTAATGGTTGCTCTTTATTGTGGTATAACTTACTGTTTAGTTTCAGAACTTGATCTTGTAGGTGTCGAACTGTTGATAGGTTTCGACCTATTTCAATTGCACCGATGATCTCTTTTTTCTCATTATAAAGTGGAACGGTGGTATGCAAGTAATCAACCACCTTGCCAACATGATTATAATAAGATTGGTAGTTGTCTTGATATTCTTTACCGAACAGCAAGGCTTGCAACATCGTACTGTCTTCCTTTTTTAAATTAGGATAAACCTCAAGCATTGGTTTGCCAATCGCTTGTTCCTTAGGGTAGCCATCCAGTTCTGCGCTTTCCTGATTATAATAAATATAATTGCCTTTTTTATCGATAATAGCGATCGGTTGATGGATTAAATCAAAAAAATGTTTAAATATTTCCAATGCTTGTAATAATTCAGGATCAATGGTCATGATATTAGTACCTTTTAATATTTGGATTATTTGCTAAATTTAGCCAAATTTAATTTAAATCCCTTTCAACCATCATATGAAAATGACAAATTTTTGTCATAAAAACATATTTTATACTAAATGACTAAATCTTTATTTCTGTTTTTTTGTTAACAAATTGATTATTTGTAATTTTAAAGTTGGCATGCTGATTGCACTATATGTGAGAAGCCATTTTTTATTTTTTGTACTTTTTATGTACTAATTAACTGGAGGTCATATGTCCGACGCAATTATGTCAAATTATAACAAATTACGCACAGATCTTGTAACTAAAGATCGCCGTTTCAGTGCCGAAAACGGTAAATTATGTTTAGATGGCGTTAATTTAGAAGAGTTAGCAAAAAAATATCCAACCCCTTTTTATGTGTTTTCTGAAAAGGAAATTGATCGTAATGTGCAAGAGATTAAAGATGCATTTAAGGCTCATCCGAATACAAAGATTTTCTATGCATCAAAAACTTGTTCTGTTATGGGGGTGCTAAAAGCGATTAAAGATGCGGGTATCTATGCTGAGGCGAATTCTATGTTTGAAGTACGCAAATGCTTAGAAATCGGCTTTAGCGGTAGTCAAATTGTGTTTAACGGCGTGGTAAAAAAACCGGTGGATTTAGAGTTTGCCATCCAAAATGATCTGTATATCATCAATGTCGACAGTTTATATGAACTTGATATTATTGATGAAATATCAACACGTTTGAAAAAAGTAGCAAACGTTTGTGTGCGCGTTGAACCGAATGTCCCATCTGCAACTCACGCAGAATTGGTAACGGCTTACCATGCTAAATCAGGTATCGATTTAGAACAAGCAGAAGAGACTTGCCGTCGAATTCTGGATATGCCTTATGTACATTTACGTGGTTTACATATGCATGTTGGGGATCAAGTGCCTGAAGCAGAGCCTTTTGCAAAAGCAACTAAAGTATTAGTTGATGAATCACGTCGTTTAGAAGAAGTACTTGGCATTAAATTTGATTTAATCAATGTTGGTGGTGGTATTCCTGTTCCATATAAATATGACGAAGAAAATGGTAATCCATTGCAAGATAATATGTATGCAGGTATAACCGCACAAGACTTTGCTGATGCAGTGATTAGCGAAGTGCACAAATGGCGCACCGATGTTGAAATTTGTATTGAACCTGGTCGTAAAGTAACTGGTTCAGCGGGAGTGCTTGTAACTGAAGTTGCCTGTGAAAAACGTAAAACCAATTACGATTTAGACGGCAACATTGAAGAGCATGTTGAATGGAAATTTGTTGATGCAGGCTATAGTGTTTTGTCTGATAGTCAGCACTTTGATTGGTTTTTCTATGTTTATAATGCTTCAAAAATCAATGAAGCACATGACGAATACATTAAGCTAGCAGGACCTTTATGTGATGGTGGTGACTATTACCATGTTGGTGTGAAAGGTGAAGAGTTCTTAATGCCAAAAGACACTAAAGTTGGTGATATTGTTGCTTTCTTGGATGCCGGTGCTTACACCATTGAAAGCCAAACAGTCTATAACAATCGTCCTCGCACGTCGGTTGTTATGATCGATAAAGACGGCAAAGATAGATTAATTCGTCGTGAAGATACTTACGAAGACATGGTTGGATACGATATATACTAATCATCAATTATCTGGGGCATTTTATGCTCCAGATATTATAATACGAGGTTATTATGAGTGATTCTAAAGATTCAAGTTTACTTGGTATCAAAGACATTGTGTTTATGAATGTCATTGCGATACTAAGTTTACGCCAAATTCCTAATGTTGCTCCATATGGGGCGTCAGCAATGGTGCTTTGGCTACTTGCAGCATTTTGTCTATTTTTCCCATTAGCGATGGTTTGTGGTGAGCTTTCAACTGGCTGGCCAAAAGATGGTGGGATTTTTGTTTGGGTTAAAGAAGCCTTTGGTAAACGCATTGGTTGGATTGTTGTGGTGTGTTTCCTATTCTCATGTGTGCTGTTCTTCCCGTTAATGTTGCAATTCGGTTTTACTGCAATTGGGTACATGTTTAGTGCCGAGTTAGCTCAGAATCAAGTATTTATTGGTGTAGGATCTATGGTTGTATTCTGGATTTTGACACTGATGAATATTAAAGGGATGCAATGGACTAAAATTATTAATAGTGTTAGTGCATGGCTTGGTGTATTTATTCCTGCTGCTATTATTGTTGTCTTAGCTATTGTATGGTTGTTGATGGGACATCCTATGGCAACGAGTTATAGTCATGCCAGTGATTGGCTTCCTGATTTAAGCAGTTGGGATACTATCGTATTTTTATCTAGTATGATGTTTGCATTCGCAGGTCTTGAAGTAGCACCAATGATTGCAGGGCGTACACGAGATCCACAACGTGATTTCCCTAAAGCGATGTTGGTTTCAGCGGTTGTGATTGTGGGCATTTATATGGTAGGAACATGGGCTATTAATACTTTATTACCAGCAGCCGATACTGATATTGTAGCGGGTGTCATGCAGGCAATGGAGGCAGCAGCTAACGAATTACATATGCCTTGGTTATTACCAGTAATGGCAATTTGTTTATTTTTTGGTGCATTAGGCCAAATCAACTCGTGGTTAGTTGGTCCTATCTATATGCTACAAGAAGCATCAAAAGAGGATAATTTACTTGGCGAACGTATTGGTCGTTTACACCCAGTGTATAAAACGCCAGCCTTTGCGTTAATAATTCAAGCGATTATCGTTACTGTACTTTGTTTTTCAACCTTTGTGTCACCAAGTATTGCTGCAGCATATTGGATGTTAACTGCATTAACGACAATCTGTTATTTTATTCCGTACTTGGTAATGTTTATTGCTTATTATCGTTTACGTATTACTCAACCGGATGTACCTCGTAGCTTTAAAATTCCAGGTAAAGTGATGCCAGTTGTATTACCAGCACTTGGGTTCTTATCTACTCTATTTGCTGTAATATTAGTATTTATTCCACCTGCGCAAATCGATATGGGGGGATATGTTGAGTATATTGCTAAAATCGTTGGTGGTGCTGTGCTTGCCATTGGTTTAGCTGAATGGATCTATTATCGAGCACAAAAACGTAATCGTTTGCAGTAATAATAGTATATAGAGGAGTAAAAGTATGTACAAACCTATATTAGAAATTGATTTACGCAAATTAACAAGCAATGCTCGTGTTGAAAAAGATCTGTTAGCTAAACACGGCATTGAAGTTATGGCGGTTAATAAAGTCTTTGATGGCTGCGTTGAAACGGCCAAAGCCGTTCTTGACGGCGGTATTGATGTGATTGCTGAGTCAAGAACATATAATCTTAAGAAATTAAAAGATGCATTAGATTGCAAAACCTGCTTATTACGTAGCCCTTGTTTAAGCGAAATTAGTGATGTTGTTAAATATGCTGATATTAGCTTAAACAGCGAAAAAGCAGTAATTCAAGCACTTTCTGATGAAGCGGTTAAACAACAAAAAGTTCATCAAGTTTTATTAATGGTCGATATGGGGGATTTACGCGAAGGGATTTGGTTTGAACATATTGATGAAATTATTGATATGGTAAAACTAATTCTTTCTTTACCAGGTGTTGAGCTCTATGGGCTTGGCACTAACTTTAACTGCTATGGTACGGTGCTACCAACAGTTAAAAATGGGGTAGACTTTTTAAATATAGCGCGTAAAGTAGAGCAATCTTGTAATATTAAGATAAAATATTTATCGGCTGGTAATTGTACTAGTTACCACTTATTGGACAAAGGTATTTGGCCAGAGGGATTGAATCATTTGAGAATTGGTGGTTTACACGAGTTTGGTATTGAATATGTAGATATGAAATATCTTGATGAATTTCATCATTCAAATAAACCCGTGGATAAAGCATGTAGTAATATCTATAAATTATATGCGCAAATCATTGAACTCAATAGTAAACCGACAGTGCCTGTTGGCGAGTTAGGTGTAGATGCTTTTTTGAATAGTAAAACCTTTGTTGATCATGGTATACGTAAGCGAGCCTTGCTGGCTTTTGGGCGTCAAGATGTGCCAGCAGAAAGTTGCATACCTATCAATGATGATATTACTGTATTGGGTCAAACCAGTGATCATACGTTAGTCGACATCGAAGATGTTACTCAAACTCTTCGTGTTGGCGATATGATTGGATTTGAACTCGATTACACTGCCTTGCTAATGGCTTGTCAAACTAATGGTGTAGAAAAACGGTTTATTTATTAATTTGTGTTAGCTGCTGGGTAACCAGCAGTTTTTATTAATTACTAGGCGGTTTATATGACAACATCTGAATCACAAGAAAGCCCTTATCCCAGCAGTAATTTAAAGAAAAACTTAAAAAATCGTCATTTGTTGATGATTTCATTAGGTGGATCAATTGGTACCGGATTATTTATTGGTATTGCAGCTCCACTGAGCACCGTCGGTCCATTAGGAACCATTGTTGCTTATTTAATGGCCGGAAGCATAATGCTTTCAACCATGCTATGTTTAGGTGAACTTTCTTGTGCATTTCCTCATGCTGGTTCATTTCAACACTATGCGTTGATGTTTATCCCAAATCCAATTTGGAGCTATACCATAGGTTGGCTGTATTGGCTAAGTTGGGTATTGTCTATGGCTGCAGATTTAACTGCTGCCTCAATGATTGCTCACCAAGCCTTCCCTTTAATTCCTATTTATCTTTTTAGTTTGTTAATTCTAATTGTTATTACTTCGGTACATTTAACTTCTGTTCGTGCATTTGGTGAAAGTGAGTATTGGTTTTCAACCATTAAAGTACTCGCGATTATTGCTTTTATTGGGGTGGGAATTTATTTACTTCACCATCAATATACCGAAACTCATGTTTTTCCAACATTCAAAACAGAAAATGGCTGGTTTCCTAATGGCTTTTTAGCCATATTTGTGTGTATGACTATCGTGACTTACTCATTTCAAGGGGTTGAATTAATTGGTAATGCAGCTGGCGAAGCGCAATCCCCACAGTCGGTGTTACCTAAAATTATTACTGGTGTGGCTTTTCGCATTATTCTATTTTATATCCTAGCTATTGCTGTATTAGCCCTCGTTTACCCGTATGGAACAGTGCATTCTGAAATTAGTCCATTTGTGTGGGTATTTAATAGAGCAGGAATTACATTTGCTTCATATGCGATGCTTTTTGTGATCTTTTGTGCTGCGATATCAGCAACGAATTCAGCCATTTATGCCAGTTCACGAATGCTGTGGTCTATGGCGCAAGATAACTTAGCTCCAAAATACTTTTCCGAAGTCAATCAACGGGGCGTGCCAACAAAAGGTATTTTATTTATTGCAGTTATTGCATTAGTCTCATTATTTTCAAAATATATTGCTGCTGAAAAATTATATATTTATTTAGTCGCAGGCACAGGACAAGTGGGTTGTTTTGCATGGATAATCATTGCTTGGTGTCAGTATCAATTTCGTAAGGGTGTAAATAGCGGCAAATATTCAGAAGAAATGATAAAATTTAAATCACCGCTATTTCCTTGGCTGGCTGGTATTTCTATCATTGTAAATGTTGTGATTATTGTTGGCGTTTGGTTTGGTGAGTCAGGTTATTTTATTTTACTTTCTGAAATAATATTAATTGCGATTATTCTAATATCTTATTTTTTCTATAAAAAAAGAATTGTTTCAATAAGTCATAATTAATTATATATTGCTTAGTTATGTAATCACTAATTCAAGGTTTATCATTGTTAGTGATTACACACTATTAGGAATTAATAAAGCGTAAATTGGTTTAGCTAAATACTATTTTTATATCTCAATATTGTTATTATCGTACTATCAAAAATTGAAACTAATGTTTATTTTAAGAAAGCAGCTATACCTGTAAACACAACTTGTGCAGCAATAGCAGATATGAGTAAGCCAGTTAGTTTTGATAATATCGCGATCCCTGTATTTTTTAGTACTTTTGCAATACTTTTAGCGCATAACAGCATAATATAAATACCTATTGAAGCGACGAATAATGAAATCGCGCCAATTAGGTTTGATACAATACCAATTGAGCTAGTTCCCATAACAATGATAGTCCCGATGGATGCGGGCCCCATGCATAGAGGAATAGCGAGAGGGACAACACTAATATCATCATCGCTACTAATTTTGTTTTTTTCTGGCGAATCGTTCATTAGCGATACCGCAGTGATAAATAGTAATGCTCCCGAACCAATTCGAAATGCATCAAGGGTAAAACCAAAAACACTAAACATGGTATTGCCGAAAAAGAATAGAATGATACCGATGATAAATACCGCACATGATGTTTTTAGGGCTATTTTACGTCTAAGTTGTTCATCATATTGTTTTGTGCCACTTAAAAAGGCACTTAAAACCGCAGGCGGTGTCATTAATGCAAACAATTTTACTGTTGTAGACAAAATTGCAAAAATATACTCAACCATTGCACCACCTTTTACACCATCAAAAAAATTGCTTTAATTCTACCAACTATTATTGTTGGATTGAAATTATGTTTTCCATATATAAAAACGGTCACCACAAAGGTGACCATCTTAATCTGATATTTTTATTGATAATCAATAAAAATTAGTTAAGGCGTTCTTTAATACGAGCCGCTTTACCACGAAGTTCGCGTAAGTAGTAAAGTTTAGCTTGACGTACTTGACCACGACGTTTCACAGTAATTGAATCAACAATTGGTGAGTGAGTTTGGAATACTCGTTCTACACCTTCGCCATTGGAAATTTTACGTACGGTAAATGCAGAGTGTAAACCACGATTACGAATTCCAATGACAACACCTTCATAAGCTTGAAGACGTTTTTTATTACCTTCAACAACCCATACTTTTACTTCAACCGTGTCACCAGGGCGAAAAGACGGGATGTCTTTCTTCATTTGTTCTTGTTCTAATTGCTGAATAATTGCATTTTTCATAATATTATCTCTTACTAGTTATACTGAAATATTAATTGCCTTGTTTATCACTGTATTCACGTTTAAATTCAGCGAGTAAACATTGCTCTTCATCAGTCAGAGCTAGATTTGCAAGAAGATCTTCTCTTCTTAACCAAGTTCGCCCTAGTGATTGTTTTAATCGCCAGCGACGAATCGCTTCATGGTGACCAGACATTAATACATCAGGCACCGCCATTCCATCTAACACCTCAGGCCGAGTATAGTGTGGACAGTCAAGTAAACCATTAGCAAAAGAGTCTTCTTCTGCCGATGATTGGTGATTTAGCACGCCAGGAATAAACCTTGCTAGTGCATCAATCATAGTCATCGCCGGTAATTCACCGCCACTTAATACGTAATCACCAATTGACCATTCTTCATCAATTTCAGTTTGGATAACGCGTTCATCTATACCTTCGTATCGTCCACAAATCAAAATTAATTTTTGTTTTTGTGACAACTCGCAAACACCTTGTTGGTTTAATTTGCGCCCTTGTGGGGAAAGATAGATCACTTTTGTATCGTTACCAGCAACTGCTTTTGCTGCATGAATCGCATCTTTAAGTGGTTGTACCATCATTAACATGCCAGGACCACCACCGTAAGGCCTATCATCGACAGTCTTATGCTTATCATGCGCAAAATCGCGCGGGTTCCAATATTCTACTGTTAACAGCCCGTTTTTAACGGCTCGACCAGTTACGCCATAACAGGTAATAGCTTGAAACATTTCGGGAAAAAGGCTAATTATGCCAATCCACATAGTGTTACCTTACCAATTAAAAAGCAGGATCCCAATCGACCACAATCATTTTTGATGTTAAATCAACTTGTTTTATAAATTGATCATCAACAAAAGGGATTAAACGTTCTGTTGCACCAAATGCATCTTTTAGATTTGCTTTTACCACTAATACATCATTAGAACCGGTTTCCATCAAATCAGTTACCTGACCTAAATCGTAACCGTTAATTGTTTTGACTCGGCAGCCAATCAGATCTTTCCAATAAAAATCACCATTACTAAGTGTTGGTAATTTTTCTGCATCAACAAATACTTCAATATTGGTTAATGCTATTGCTTGATCACGATCATCAATACCTTTGAGTTTCACAATCATATCATGATTATGCGGTTTAAAACTTTCTACGATTACTTCTTGCCATTTGCCAGCACGTTGGATATACCAAGGCGTGTAATCAAAAATGCTATCTGGGAATTCTGTAAACGAAAAAATCCTGAGCCACCCGCGAATGCCGTAGCTTGAACCAAGTTTACCAACAACGATGAGATTCTCAGTATTCATCATTACAGTGACTATTAATAACTAAATTAAGCAGCTTTTTGTGCTTGTTTGATTAGTGCATTAACACGATCAGAAACAGTTGCACCTAAACCAACCCAATGATTTACGCGATCAAGATCTAAACGTAATTCTTCTGCTTTACCTTGTGCAATTGGATTAAAAAAGCCAACGCGCTCAATAAAACGACCATCACGTGGGTTACGGCTATCAGTGACAACTACTTGATAAAAAGGGCGCTTTTTAGAGCCACCACGAGCTAAACGAATAGTTACCATAACATCCTCTTAAATTAAAAAATAATCTTTTTTCTGTCCAACATGGACAAAATCAAAGCCCCGGAATTATACTCTTTCTAGTAAAAAGTGCAATGACTGTTTGTTGGCAATGGGATGTAATATTGTTTGCTTTAAGCTAAATTAGAAAAGAATGGATGAAAATAATACTGACTATGCTTTATTTAATTTAAGCGCAAACCAATAGATATTACAAAACAGGAAATTTTATTTTATGGTTAATTTATTGGTGTTCATTATTTTGGCAATACTATTTTTTGTTCTTTTTTGGGAAAAAAGCGCGTTTTAAAACGTTAAAGAAACCTAGTGACCTGACCATTTTTTGTCCGTCAATGTAAAACCGAATCGCTTTTAACACTTTTTTAGGTTCTTTAGATGCAAAGGTAAAAGTACCATTTCTTTTGGTTTGGATTGAATATCGTGGTATCCATCTACCAGCAAATAATACAGATGCTATCATATAATCAATCTCATCCCATGGTATTTGGATATATTTGCGAGGATCATGTTGATGATAAAACTCAAATGCTTTATCGCCAATCATAATTTGTCCATATTCGGTAAAGGCGGTAAAAAATGTAGCTTTAACGGTTAGGTCTATTTTTGTGTTTAATGATTGGACCATTTATGTGATTTCCGTATAAGAATTAGGCTAATATAATTGTTTTTTATTATTTGATAAGTTATAAAATTGCCAATTAATTTTTCAAAATTTATCAAGAATAAAAGCATAATTTTTAAATTATGCTTTTATTCTATTTTACTTAACGTCTAAAAATTATAAAAGACCAATGGCATGTCCGATAATGCCCACTATAAATAGACCAAGGATAATTAAAATTGGCGATACTTTTTTACGTAATAACCACATACAGAAAAATGTTAATAGTAGTGGCATTAGCCCTGGTATCAATTGGTCTAAGTTATTTTGTAAAGTAGTGACTTTTTCTCGAGTGAGTGATAGCCCACTTTGCATATCAATAAGTGCTTTTTGAATACCTTCAGCACTTATTGGTAATTTATTCCAATCAATAAACGCACCATTGTCTAGTTTGACGGTAGATACGACAGGTTGGAATTTTATTGATACCCACCGTTGTACTAGCGCTGCAAGGACAAACATTCCTAAAATAGAAGCGCCTTTGGTGATTTTTTGTAGTAAACCGCCCGATAAATTATCGGTAATTTTAGAACCAGTACGATAACCAAATTCTTGGGTATACCACATAAATCCCCAACGAATAATATTCCATAATAAAAAGAATAAAATAGGCCCCATAATATTGCCACTAAGTGCAAGTGAAGCACCAAGCGCACCTAGCATTGGGCGCACAGTAAACCAAAATACAGGATCGCCCACACCAGCCAATGGCCCCATCATACCGACTTTTACCCCTTGAATGGCAACATCATCGACTGCGGCGCCATTTGCTCTTTCTTCTTCTAAAGCTAGTGTAACGCCAAGTACAGGTGAAGCTAAATATGGGTGAGTGTTAAAGAATTCTAAGTGACGTTTGAGCGCTGCTGATCGGTCTTCTTTAGTCGTATACAATTTTTTAATCGCAGGAATCATTGAATACACCCAACCACCATTTTGCATACGTTCATAGTTCCAAGAACCTTGGAGAAAGGTTGAGCGCCAAGCAACGGCTAAACGGTCTTTTTTGCTTAATTGAATTCTATCAGTCATTTTTTTCTCCAAGTTTCTAGTAATCATTTAAAATATCATCAAGTGGATCACCTTTGTTACCGCCATTGGATGAATTGCCACGTTCCGAAAGACTGAGGTAAATTAGTGCTAATGCGACGCCTAAAGCGCCAAGTGCAATGAGTGTTAATTGTGATATCGCTGCAACGACAAAACCAATAATGAAAAATGGCCATACTTCGCGGTTTGCCATCATATTAATCACCATGGCATAACCGACTGCAACGACCATACCGCCACCGATCGCCATACCAGTTGTTAGCCATTCAGGCATTGAATTTAATATCCCCTTAACTGTTTCTGCTGGAATAAATAATAAAGCAGTGGCAGGAATAGCAATACGTAGACCTTGTAAACAGATGCCTAAAATTTGTAGCCATTCAATTTCTCTAATATTACCTTTTTCTGCTGCAATATCCATCATATGGACTAAAGGAACTGCAATGGTTCTAACAATCATAGTTAAGAATAATCCAGCAACAGCAAGGGGAATAGCAACCGCTATAGCTGTCGATACACCAGCTATACCTTGTCCGCCTAATACTAAAATAATGGACGATGCAACAGCTGCAAGTGCCGCATCAGGTGCAACTGCAGCGCCGATATTGGCCCAACCTAAAGCAATCATTTGCAACGAGCCACCCAATACAACTCCGGCTTCTAAATTACCGGTGACAAGTCCAATCAAAGTACAAGCCACTAAAGGTTGGTGGAATTGAAACTGATCTAAAATACCCTCTATCCCTGCTAAAAAGGCAATAATTATTACTAAAATGATGGCAATAATTGATAATGTCATAATATACCCCTTAAATAAACTAATTCTTTTGCTGCGCTAATTCTTCTTTCGCTTTTTTCAATAATTCGTCCATATTGCTGTTAGAATCGTTAGGTACTTTGCGAACATCAAATTTTACGTTTTTAGCTTTCAATTTTTCGAATGTATCAACATCATCGGCATTCATTGACAATACTTTATTAACCATGACTTTGCCAACGGAATGCGCCATTGAACCAATATTAAGGACGTCGATATCAACACCACCATCTATAGTTCGCAGTACATCTTGTGGGTTTTCAAATAGGAGTAACGCTTTAGTATTACCAAAACGTGGGTCACGAGATACCTCAATAATTTTTTTGATTGGAACCACATTTGCCTTTACGCCAGGAGGTGCTGCTTCTTGGATGAGCTTTTTTCTTAATTCATCTTTTGCAACTGAATCCGAAACAACAATAATTCGGTTAGGGTTGGTTGATTTTGTCCATGCTGTTGCAACTTGGCCATGTAATAAGCGAGAATCGACACGAGCTAACACGATTTTCATTTTACCATTACCAAGCACTGTTCCTTCTGGGATGCTATTTGCAGTTTTTGCATTAGCTAAGGATTCTGTAGGTATTTCGACAGTTGCTCGGATTCCTTCTTTACCTGATTCAATAATTGCTCTTGCAATTTCTTTCGCAGTTTCCATTGAAAAACGAGAAGAATAGGCTTCAATTAACATGGGTAAGTTTAAACCAGTAACAATAGCCCAATTACTATGTTCTCCACATAAATTATTAGCCTGATTAAATGGGGTGCCCCCCCATAAATCTACTAAAAAAAGTACTTCTTCTGGATTATCAAATGTTGCTATTGCTTCAAGCATTCGTTCTTTTAAATTTTCAGGACTATCACTTGGATGCAAGGTAACAGCTTTAACATTTTCTTGTTCTCCAAATATCATCGATCCTGATTGTAGAATACCTTCTGCAAACTCACCATGAGTTGCTAGGATAATTCCAACCATAACAACTTCCTCCTAATTTTTATATTAATTGCATAATATAAAAGTATATAAAATAAAAATACCTGGTTATTTTACACCTTAAAATAAGCTTAAAATAACGTGTTTATCACATTTTGATAAAAAACTTAAATTTTCTATTGTTTATCAAACTATGATTTATGTAGTAGTGCTTGACGAATAAAGCCGTGTTCTTTTTTTAGTTTATTTCTAGCTTGCTCTGCATTTAGACCTGAAAGGATCATCAAAATAGCGGTTTTACAATGCCTGTTACTCTCGGCTAATGTGACAATGGCTTTTTCTCGACTGCAATCGGTGGCTTGCATAACAATGGATATTTGCCGTTCAATAAGTTTGGCGTTGGTTGCTTCTACGTCAACCATCAAATTACTATAGACTTTGCCTATTTTGATCATGCTGGCTGTGGTTAACATGTTGAGAACTAATTTTTGTGCCGTGCCAGCTTTCATTCTTGATGAGCCAGTAATTACTTCTGCACCAACAATCGGTGTAATGGCGATATCGGCTAAATTAATCATTGGAGCTTTGGGATTACAGCATAAGCTTATAACCGTTGCTTGGATTGATTTAGCATATTGCATACCGCCTATTACATAAGGTGTGCGCCCACTAGCAGCAATACCAACTAAAATGTCGTTTGAGCTAAAATTGATGTTTTTCAGGTCATTAACTGCCAATTCAGGGTTATCTTCGGCATTTTCAACCGCCTTAAAAATAGCAGGCTGTCCCCCTGCAATTAAGCCAATAACTTGTTCAGTTGGCGTGCCATAAGTAGGTGGGCATTCACTTGCATCCAAAATACCTAGGCGCCCAGAAGTGCCTGCCCCTATATAGATTAGCCTACCTTGATTTGAAAATGCCAAACTAATTGCATCAACAGCTTTTGCGATATTGGATAATTCTTTTTCCACTGCCAATGCGACTTTTTGATCTTCACGATTGATGATTTGTAACACTTCTAGCGTTGAATAGCTATCAATTTCTTCGCTGTTGGGATTGCGACTTTCGGTTAACATAGTTGATAGATTAATTTGTTGCATTTTTTCTTAATCCTAGCCATAACAAAAATATCACTATAGCAAATAAACTACCAAAGCCAACACCGATAGTAATAACTGATAAATTCAGGTAAACAGCTAATGTATAAAGTCCTAGCATTAGCATCATTGCCGTATATTCGCTTAAGTTTTGTACCGAAATGACACTGCCGGCACCGACTAAATCTTTACCTATTTTTTGAATAAAAGCATTCAATGGTACTAAAAAGAAGCCACCTAATGCCCCAATAATAATAAGTAAAATATAAGATGAAATGATATTGCTCTGCAATGTGAAGGCGATTACTGCTATGCCCATCATTATCCCTGCT
This sequence comes from Gilliamella sp. X-60, assembly GCF_057063585.1. Classification (NCBI taxonomy): domain Bacteria; kingdom Pseudomonadati; phylum Pseudomonadota; class Gammaproteobacteria; order Orbales; family Orbaceae; genus Gilliamella; species Gilliamella sp. X-60. The sequence goes on from NZ_JBXSQJ010000019.1 coordinate 42,984, forward strand.
GGAATGCAATGTAACGTGTTGTTGATTGAAATAAATGTACTTGCCAGCCCTGCTCCAATAACAATGCCGATAGCGACAATCGCGTTTAGATTTGTTGGTGTTGCATTGTCGTGTATGTTTAAAATAGCAGGAACCCAACTAATTAACAAAAAGCGTAAAGTAATACCCGCTCCCCAAAATAAACTAGTACCTAATAATGTGAATAAGACATGCTTATCGGCGAAGATGATTTTAATTGTGTTCGCAAAATCTTTTACCATACCTATAAATTGCCATGGAATATTTTGTCGTGCGGCAGGTAATTTAGGAATAAAAAGGTTAGCAATAATTGCTAGCACATACATTAATACACAAATCAATATAGATATACTTACATTAATATCGGCAATATGACCACCCGCTAGCGAACCAAGTAAAATTGCCGCAATGGTTGATGCTTCAATTAAACCATTTGCTTTAACCAAATTATCGCCTGTGGTGAGCTCACCTAGAATACCATATTTAGCTGGAGAGTATGCTGCTGCACCTACCCCAACTAAAAAATATCCAGCAAAAGGACTAATGTTTAAACAGATACAACCAGCACCGAGTAATTTTATACTATTTGAAATCATCATAGCCTTGCCTTTTGACATGCTGTCAGCAAATTGACCAACAAAAGGGGAAAGAATGATGAATGGCAGCACAAAACTAATTTGTAATACAGATTGGCTCCAAGCTGGATAATGTAGATTTTTGATGAAAGCAAGGATAGCAAAAAAGATGGCGTTATCGGCAAATGCTGAAAAAAACTGTGCCAGCATGGTTGCGACCATGCTTTTGCTTAAAAGAGGATATTGATTCATGTGGCATCCTTTTATTTATTCGTCAGCCATTTTTCGTAGTGTAATAAAGTCGATTTTACCTGTACCAAGTAGTGGTAATTCTTTAACTACACGAATATCACGAGGAATAGCTAATGTAGGAATACCAAATTCTTGAGACACTTGGTTAAGTTGCTCTCGATTTAATTTGGTTGAAGTAGTAAATAAAACAATAGCTTCTCCTTTTGCTGCATCGGCTTTAACTGTTGCGCCGTGCATGGCATCAATGTCGACTTTTTTTGCCAAGGCTTCAACACTTTCTAATGAAACCATTTCTCCCGCAATTTTAGCAAATCGTTTTAAGCGCCCTTTAATTGTGATAAAGCCTTCGTTATCAATAGCAACGATATCGCCGGTGTCATACCAACCTTTTTCGGATTGCCCATGTTCATCGATTGCAATTGGTTCTTCAAGTTTGCCTGGATTTTCAACACGTAAATAGCCTTTCATCACATTAGGGCCTTTAACTTGCAATTGACCGCCATCGCTAATACCTGGAACATGAATTAATCTTGATGTCATACCTGGTAATAATCGACCTACTGTACCGGCTTTAAACGCCATTGGGACATTAAGTGCCACTACGGGCGCACACTCAGTAACACCATAGCCTTCTAAAATACGGATACCATATTTATCTTTCCATTGCTCGCGTACTGTGTCTGATAATTTTTCTGCCCCAGCAACAACATAGCGTAAACGCATAAAATCATATGGATGTGCGTAACGAGCATAGTTTGCTAAGAAAGTCGGCGTACCAAATAAGACAGTGCAATTTTGATCATAAATTATTTCAGGCACCATACGATAATGTAATGGATTTGGATATAAAAATGTGCGGCTACCAGAAAACAGCGGTAAAAACAATCCAGCAGTAATACCAAAAGCATGGAATAACGGTAGTGCAGACATAAAGCGATCAGCTGGTGTTGGATCAATGACGGTTCGAATTTGTTCAACATTAGCAAGCAAGCTACCATGGCTATGGGCAACACCTTTAGGATTACCTTCTGACCCCGACGTAAACAATACGAGAGCCTCGTCATCACTTGATTGAGAGCGTTTAACCAAACGAGGGATATACTGATGAACTGCAACATAAAGTTTATCCGTAAGAGTTAAACTGTTACGCAGATCTTCAAGAAAACACCATTTAACCTCTTTTATTTGTTCCAGAAGATGATCAAGTTTCCCTTTTTGAATAAATTTGCGTGAAGTTATGATAGTTTTAATTTCCGCAGCTGCAATTGCACAAGTCAGCCCTTTGGTACCAGCAGTATAATTAAGCATAGCTGGAATTCGGTTTTTAACCGATAAACCAAAAATTGTCGCAACGGTAATGGTTGCATTAGGTAATAAGACACCAACACGTTCTTTTTTCTGAGTGATTTTAGCAACAATACAGCTAACACCAATGATTTGTTTTAATAAATTACGATAAGATGCTTCATGAGTTGTCGGATCTTGGACCATTCGCGATTTGACACCATAGCGCACTTGCGCTTCAAGCAAAGCTTCAAATAGTGTTAATTTGGGGCGACTTGCCATACGTGCATTCATCATAATTTGATGAAGCTTTTCGCCTGCAATATAACGCCTTTCACTAGCTTTAGGTGCATCAGGCATAGCTATAGATGTCGGCTCAAGCACATGAATGGTTATTTTAGGAAATAAACGACGTTTAAATAATCCTTTTAAACGACTGGTTAAAGTAAATTCAGCTCCTTCAATCCAGACAGGTACAATTGTTGCTTGAGAACGGGCTGCAACAAAAGCAGCACCATCATAAATTTTCATTAATGAGCCAGTTACCGTAATTCTTCCCTCAGGGAATATGACTATTGGACGGCCTTTTTCAACTTCGCGAACTAATCGCTTAATTGCCATTGGACTCAGTGGATCCATAGGCACAAAATCAACATAACGCTTTGCTAAACGGACTAACCAATGGTTAATATAACCCGCATAAATAGCAAAGACAGGCCTTATTGGCAAAAAAACACCGATTAAAATACCATCAAGAAAAGATACATGGTTAGGTGTAATAAGAAGTCTGTTTTGTTTTAAATTGTCAAAATTACCCTTAATTTTGACATGGAATAAAATCTTTAAACAAAATTTTAATATTGTAAATAACATCTGATTTCTCAATTATCGTGCAAAATTGCACCATGTAATGATAGTGAAAATGCAAATAATATACAAGGGATGATGATTTTACTATATCAAATATATAGTTAAGTTTTAATTAACAATGATTCTTGATTTAAAAAATAGATAATAGATACTAAAGTGTAAAATAAATATGAAAAACTAATAAGGAACAAGCATGCTCATTTTAACGCACAAAGATATTGAAAAATTTTATACCATGAAAGAAGCGATAGCAGCGGATAAACAAGCGTTGAAAATCTATACCCAAGGAAATAGTGATGTACCATTACGAATCAATTTTGATATGCAAAAAGGTCAGTGCTTATTTATGCCCGCACATATTAAAGGTAGCGATATTGTGGGTATCAAAATTGTCTCCGTATTTCCTGACAACCCAAAATTGGGCAAACCATCAGTTCCTGCTCAAGTTTTAATGTTAGATCCACAAACAGGTGAAGTTTGTGCCATATTAGATGGTACCTTTGTCACTCAGCTTCGTACAGGTGCCGTTCAAGGTGCGGCAACTGATTTGTTGGCTCGTAAAGATGCCAGTCGAGCTGTGTTGATCGGTACTGGCGGGCAAGCGATATCCCAATTAGAAGCAATGTTAACTGTCCGCTCACTTAATGATGTAGCTATTTTTGATATTGATATGCAAAAAGCAAAAAAATTTACTGATGATATGAAACACCGTTTTGCCGATTTTTCAACTAATTTTTATTTTTCACAGAATTTGGATGAAGACATTAGCCAAGCTGATATCATTACTTCGGTGACAACATCAAAAGTTGTAACGTTTAATGGCGATAAAGTAAAACCCGGTACACATATTAATGGTATAGGTGCTTATACACCAGAGATGCACGAAATTCCAAAGAACATTGTTGAGAAAGCTAATATTCGAGTGGTTGATACCAAAGAAGGGGTGTTTGCTGAAGCCGGTGATATTATTGATCCAATTAAACAAAAATTAGTATCGAAAGATGACTTTTTGGAGTTAGGAGATTTAGTGCTAGACCCAACTCAATGTCGGCAAAATGATCAACAAATTACGTTGTTTAAAACGGTTGGAACCGCAGTATTAGATGTGTATATTGGTTACGATATCTATCTTAAAGCCAAAGAAAAAGGAATAGGTACGTATTTATAGTAATTATTTGTTAGAATTATGGTGATTTTTTGTCAAAAAGTTTCAGGTAACTAGGTGTTTTAGTATAAAACTAGCTTTTTAGTTCTGCTTTTTGTGAACGTCCGAGTAATGCCATCGCTGCTTGTTTTGGATCTTTATGCTCATAAAGGATTTGATAAATTTGTTCAGTGATTGGCATATCAACATGATATTTTTGGGCGAGTAACCAAACTTCTTTTGTATTTTTACAACCCTCAACAACTTGAGCTATGGCTTCTTGCGCTTCTTGAATTGATTTGTTTTGACCAAGTAACATGCCAAAACGACGATTACGAGATTGATTATCGGTACAGGTTAAAACCAGATCGCCTAGTCCAGCCATTCCCATAAAGGTTGCAGGATCTGCGCCTAATACTGCCCCTAATCGCATCATTTCGGCAAGTCCACGCGTAATTAATGCTGTTCTTGCATTGGCCCCAAATCCAAGACCATCAGATAATCCAGCACCAATGGCGATCACATTTTTGATTGCACCACCAAGTTGCACACCTATAAAATCTTTACTGCTATAAACTCGGAAGCTTTTACTACAATGGAATAATGTTTGTAGTTGATTTAAAAAATGTTCATCTGTTGATGCCACAGTTACCGCTGTAGGTAATCCAGAAGCGACTTCTTTGGCAAATGTTGGGCCAGAGATAACCGCTAGTGGAATTTTATCGCCTAGAATTTCCTTCGCTACATCCTGTAGTAATCGACCTGTATCCACTTCAAGCCCTTTTGTCGCCCAAACAATTTTTGTATCTTGGCGTAAAAATGGTTTGATTTGAATTAGAATGCTTGCAAATGCATGACTAGGTACCACAATAAGCAAAATGGGTGAGGCTGAAACTGCTGTTTTTAAATCACTTTCAATCTGTAATCGATCTGGAAAATGAATATCTGGCAAAAATTGCTTATTTTGCCTATCATGCTGCAAAATGGTCATTTTATCTGGGTTATGTCCCCACAATAAAGTTGAGTAACCATTTCGTGCCAGTAGAATAGCTAAAGAGGTTCCATAAGATCCTGCGCCAATTACTGTTACTGCAGCATTTTTTTTCATAATAATCCAATAAATGTATTGTTAATTCACTAAAAGACAATAATTATTGCAATGTTTCTGTAGGTTCAGCTTGCTGTTGTTGTTGAAGATAATTAATGAATAACGCTTCAAAATTTACCGGCTCTAAATTTACTTGCGGGAATGTCCCTTTATTGACTAAACTCGAAATAACTTCACGCGCGTAAGGGAATAAAATGTTTGGACAATAAGCGCCAACACAATGTTGAATTTGACCTTCGTCGAATCCAATAAGTGAGAAAATACCAGCTTGAGTCACTTCACAAATATATGCAACTTCGTCTTGCTGTTTTACTGTCACTGTGACACGAAGCGCAACTTCGTATACATTTTCACTCAATACTTGTGAAGATGAATTTAATTCAAGATTCAACTCAGGTTGCCATTGTTTGGTAAAAATTTCAGGAACATTGTTAGTTTCAAATGATACGTCTTTGGTATAAATACGTTGAATAGCAAACTGTGTTTCGGGTTGTTGTGTATTGTTTTGTTCTGTCATGATAAAACCTTATTTTTAAATAATATTATTTTCTAACCAGTGGTAAATTTTCGCCGTTCCATCCAGCAATACCGTCCTTTAATGTAAAGACATTTAAAAAACCTTGTTTAACAAGTATTTCACCTATACCTGCTGATGATAAACCATTTTCATCAATCAAAATAACGATGTTTTCTTTAAATTTTTCAATTGTTTTTGCGCTCGCATTTTTAATATCGATAGGTAAAATATTGTGAGAATCAGTGATATGTCCTTTTTTAAAGCTATCTGCAGAACGAATGTCAACAATAACAGCTCCTTGCTTATTAATCATATGGATTGCTTGAGCATTATTGATGATTTTAACCTTAGATAGTTTACTTTTGATGGTTAGTACAATAATTGCAACAAACAACACAACCCAACCTACAGAAAGTAAAAGATGATTTTTTATAAAAGGCAGCATTTCGAGAGTGATAAAGTCCATACTTGTATAATTACCTAGTTTTTTCAATATAAGGAGAGATTATAGCGATATTGCGTGATGAAATATAGTGCCAATAATTGAAAAATTGATTTATAGTAAATTGTTTTATTTTAAAAGATTGTAAAACATGTCTGATATAAGGCAAATTTTTAATGCAATTTAAGGTGCCTATCTTACTATTTTTATTATTTTTTCTGTTTAGTCTGTGATTGCTGAGAGTGATATAGATGATTGCCACTACGGCATGGTAATGTATCATTGATTCAAGTGTAAATATTGTCGATTTAGACGGTTAAACGGCAGTGAAAGTATCATGAATGATTTTGGTGCATCAGATTGGTGCTTATCTAACTATTATGGTGCAATATTGGGATCCATGTTACTATTTTTAGCGTTTGCTTCATAAATGTATCGTTGGAAAATTGGCATAATCTTTGCATACAATTTATTTTATATAGATGAATATAGCCAATTATCTTTAAAAATTGCTTTTTATACAGAATAATTAAATTATTTGTTCTTAATGGAGAATATAAATGTCTACACTAAAAGTTTTAACACTAATTAAAGAAAATGATGTTAAGTTTGTTGATTTACGTTTTACTGATACAAAAGGTAAAGAACAACACGTTACAATTCCTGTTAGTCAAATTGATGCCGATTTTTTTGAAGATGGTAAGATGTTTGATGGTTCATCAATTGCAGGTTGGAAAGGTATTAATGAATCAGATATGGTGTTAATGCCTGATACATCAAGTGCTGTTATCGATCCGTTTTTTGAAGATGTGACATTAAATATCCGTTGTGATGTTTTAGAGCCAGCAACGTTGCAAGGTTATGATCGTGATCCACGTTCAATCGCTAAACGTGCAGAAGAGTATCTAAAATCATCAGGTATTGCTGATACGGTTATTTTTGGACCTGAACCAGAATTCTTTTTATTTGATGATGTCCGTTTTGGTTCGCCAATGTCTGGTAGTTTTGTGCATATTGATGATATTGAAGCAGCATGGAATTCTGGTACAAAATATGAAGAAGGCAACAAAGGGCATCGTCCAGGCGTAAAAGGTGGATACTTCCCACTTCCACCCGTTGATTCATCGCAAGATATCCGTTCTGAAATGTGTTTAATTATGGAGCAACTTGGCTTAGTAGTTGAAGCTCACCATCATGAAGTGGCAACTGCGGGTCAAAACGAAATTGCTTGTCGCTTTAATACGCTAACTAAAAAAGCCGATGAAGTGCAAATCTATAAATATGTCGTACAAAATGTGGCTCATGCTTATGGCAAAACAGCGACCTTTATGCCAAAACCGATGTTTGGTGATAATGGTTCAGGTATGCATTGTCACCAATCATTAGCGAAAGATGGTGTAAATTTATTCGCTGGGGATAAATATGCGGGTCTTTCAGAAATGGCACTATTCTATATTGGCGGTATTATCAAACATGCGAAAGCCATCAATGCATTTACTAACCCTGCAACTAACTCTTATAAACGTTTAGTACCAGGTTATGAAGCGCCAGTTATGCTTGCTTATTCTGCACGTAACCGTTCTGCGTCAATTCGTATTCCTGTTGTGACTAGCCCTAAAGCACGCCGTATTGAGGTTCGCTTCCCAGATCCAGCAGGTAATCCATACTTATCATTTGCTGCACAGTTAATGGCTGGTTTAGATGGTATTATTAATAAAATTCACCCTGGTGATGCGATGGATAAAAACTTATACGATTTACCACCAGAGGAATCTAAATTAATTCCTCAAGTTGCGGGTTCGCTTGAAGAGGCTCTTAATGCATTAGATGCAGATCGTGAATTCTTAACGCGTGGTAATGTCTTTACTAATGATACTATTGATGCATACATTGATTTAAAACGTCAAGATGTTGATCGTGTACGTATGACGCCACATCCGGTTGAATTTGAATTGTACTATAGCCTATAAATTATTTTTTATATAACTTAACGTTTTACCCACCGCTTGTTGGCGGTGGTTTCTAATCAGGACGGAAATCCAACGATGACATTTAATAATGAATCTGATGCTAATCTTGTTCTCGATTCTATGATTACAAGTATTTTATTACTTGATACAAAACTCAATATTCTCTATGCCAATACTGCTGCACAGCAGTTATTAGCGCAAAGTTCTAAAAAATTATTAGAAAGTTATCTTCCCGATTTATTGGGGTATTTCTCTTTAGATATTGATTTGATGCTTAGTGCATTAGCACAAAATCAAGGTTTTACAGATAATGAAGTCAATTTAGTTATTAATAATGAGTTACATATTTTATCGCTGACAGCTCAACTATTAGGTAATGGTCGAATATTAATTGAAATGGTGCCGTTAAATAATCATAAACGCCTTAGCCAAGAACAATTACAACAAGCTCAGCAAAGTGCTGCTCGTGAATTAGTTCGAGGACTTGCTCATGAAATTAAAAATCCACTAGGTGGGCTCAGAGGTGCAGCTCAATTATTATCACGAGAATTACCAAAAAACGAATTACAAGATTACACAAAAATTATTATTGAACAAGCCGATAGACTAAGAAATCTTGTTGATAGGTTGTTAGGTCCACAACAGCGATTACACCAAAAAGAACAAAATATTCATCAAGCAATAGAACGAATCTATGCTTTGTTGTGTTTGGAAAAACCAATCAATATTGAAATTCTGCGTGATTATGATCCTAGTCTACCGGATTTAACTCATGACTCTGAACAAATAGAGCAGGTAATTTTGAATATTGTTCGTAATGCTTTACAGGCTATTGGTTCTAAAGCTGGCACAATTACCATTAGAACAAGAACGGCTTTTCAGGTTACTTTACATGGCCAGCGTTATCGGCTTTGTGCTCGTATTGATATTGAAGATAATGGACCGGGTGTTCCTGTTCACATACAAGATACCTTGTTTTATCCTATGGTTAGTGGCTATGAGGGAGGGACAGGTATTGGGCTTTCGATTGCACATAATATTGTTGATCAACATCACGGTAAAATTGAATTTAATAGTTGGCCTGGGCATACAGCGTTTTCTGTCTATTTGCCAATTAGGCAGTGAGGTAAATTAAAATGAATGTTTGGATTGTTGATGATGATAGTTCTATTCGGTGGGTACTTGAAAAAGCATTAACGAATGCTCATTTCAACTGTGTCAGTTTTACCAGTGGTCAAGAGGTTATTGATGCGTTAGATGCACATGTGCAAAAACCAGCTGTATTGATTTCTGATATAAAAATGCCGGGGCTTGATGGTTTAACATTGCTTCATCACGTGAAAGAGCAAATGCCAAATTTACCAGTAATTATTATGACTGCGCATTCTGATCTTGATGCGGCAGTAAATGCTTATCAAAAAGGGGCTTATGATTATATTCCTAAGCCTTTTGATGTCGACGAAGTTATTCAGCTTGTAGAACGAGCTATTTTACAAACTCAAAATAACAAAACCAGCAATAATACAACCGCGAAAGCATCAACTGGCATTATTGGTGAGGCACCTTCAATGCAAGACGTGTTTCGTATTATTGGTCGATTATCTAAATCATCTATTAGCGTATTAATTAATGGTGAATCAGGAACGGGTAAAGAGTTGGTTGCTAAAGCATTACATACCCATAGCCCTCGTTCTCAATCACCTTTTATTGCATTAAATATGGCGGCAATCCCTAAAGATCTCATTGAATCTGAGCTTTTTGGGCATGAAAAAGGCGCATTTACTGGTGCGGCTCAAATTAGACATGGGCGTTTTGAACAAGCTAATGGCGGGACTTTATTTTTAGATGAAATTGGTGATATGCCACTTGATGTACAAACCAGATTATTAAGAGTGCTTGCCGATGGGCAGTTTTATCGTATTGGTGGTTATTCGCCAGTAAAAGTAGATGTGCGCATTATTGCCGCCACACATCAAAATTTAGAAACAAGAGTAAAAGAAGGTAAATTTAGAGATGATTTATTTCATCGTTTAAATGTGATTCGTATAGTGCTTCCTCCTTTACGGGATAGAGCGCAGGATATTCCAAAACTTGCCGAACATTTTTTACATACTACAGCGAAAGAATTAGGTGTTGATGGTAAAATATTGAGTCCCGAAGCATTAAGTGTTTTATGTCGATTTAATTGGCCTGGTAATGTGCGTCAGCTTGAAAATACTTGTCGCTGGGTGACGGTAATGTCCTCAAATCAAGAGGTTTTAGTTCAAGATTTGCCACCAGAACTGTTGCAATTATCAACGACAAAAACAATTGTCACAAATGAAAATATTACCATGCACGAAAACCACTTTGCTCAACAAGAAACCGATTGGAAAGTATTACTAGAACAATGGGCAAAACAAGCACTCACGGAGGGTAAAAGCGGTATTTTGACTGAGGCAATAAACGATGTTGAACATATCTTATTAAAAAGTGCACTCAATTTTACCCGTGGTCATAAACAAGAAGCGGCTTATCTATTAGGTTGGGGGCGAAATACATTGACTCGAAAACTTAAAGATTTATCACTGGATCGCAATAAAAATCTCTAACTATCAATATTAATTAGGCTATTGAATGAATCAATAGCTTTTTTATCTACTTATTCATATCACTACTATTTATGCCATTTATGGCATATTGCGTTACTAAACACTTAAAGTTCATTGAACCCTACCTATTTTTTGGTTACAATCATAATGTAAATGATAATTATTATAATTATCGTTTTTTGTTTTTTATTCGGCTGATAATTAGGAGTTATAATGTATTCATATATCAAAGTGAAATTTTTAGTTTTACTTACCGTATTACTTGTTTTGGTTGGATGTGACAATAAAAAAGAACAGCAAACACCAGCGAAAACGATTACTGTTGAGCATGCTCAAGGCAAAACCGATATACCTGAAAATCCTAAAAAAGTTGTTGTTTTTAATATTGCAACACTTGATATTATTGATGCTTTAAATATTCCTGTCTCGGCTGTTCCTCAATCTGATGTGCATTTACCTGATTTTTTATCTAAATATAGCGATAAAACCTATACTAATGCTGGAACCTTGTTTGAACCAAATTATGAAGTATTAAGCACAATTGAGCCTGATGTTATTATTGCTGGTGGTCGTGCTAATGATGCTTATAAAAAATTGAATGACATTGCACCGACAATTTCTTTAGATATTGATCCAAAAGACTTTTTAGGTAGTTTAACGCAAAGAACAGAGCAGTTAGGCACTATTTTTAATAAGCAAGACGAAGCTAAAAAGCTTATTACTGATTTTAATCAAAAAATTGAACAATTAAAGCCAAAGACAAGCACTGCTGGAAGTGCATTAGTGATTATGGTTAATGGCGGTAAAATGTCGGCTTATGGTCCAAAATCTCGTTTTGGTTTTGTGTTTGATATACTTGGTTTTCAACCTGCAACCACATTCCAAGAAGCTGGACGTCATGGTAATGCGGTGACCTCTGAATTTATCTTAAGTGTTAATCCGCAGTGGTTGTTTGTGTTAGATAGAGATAGTGCAATTGGTAATAAAGAAGCACAATCTGCACAGCAAGTACTAAGCAATGACTTAATTGAAAAAACAGCCGCATGGCAAAATCAACATATTATCTATTTAGATTCATCATCTATGTATATTGCAGGCGGTATTCAAACTTATAGCCGTTTGATAGATCAAATTAGTGAAGCTTTACAAAAAACATCAACAAATTGATGTAAAACATGATTAAGTCCTTTTATATTATTGCAGGCATTTTCATTTTATTGATAATGGCTGCAATAAGTTTATTTATTGGCGCAGGGCATGTGACGCTATTTGAACTATGGTCTGATAGCAACATGCGCGAGATTTTTTTTGTAAGCCGTGTGCCTAGAACTGCTGCTTTATTACTAGCCGGCAGTGCTATGAGTGTTGCTGGTTTAATTATGCAACTGTTAACACAAAATCGATTTGTTGAACCCTCGTTGGTCGGTACAACTCAATCTGCAAGTCTTGGCTTATTAGTGATGATGGTTTTAGCGCCTGGTGCAAGTGTTATGACTAAAATGGTCGTTGCCAGCTTATTTGCCATGCTTGGTACAATGATTTTTATGGCAATTTCTCGAAAAGTCATTTTTAAATCTGCTTTGATGGTACCACTTATTGGTATTATGTTAGGAGCAGTTATTAGCGCAATTACAACTTTTTTTGCCATGTATTTTGATTTGTTACAATCACTTGGTGGTTGGGAATCGGGTGATTTTTCTGGAGTTTTACAAGGTCGTTACGAATTATTATGGCTGGTTGGCGGATTGACATTACTCGCTTGTTGGAGTGCAGATCAATTTACTGTAGCTGGTTTAGGTCGAGATTTTTCAATTAATGTCGGGCTTAATTATCGACTTGTTATGTTGACAGGACTTATTGTTATTGCATTAATTGGCGGTATTGTGGTTGTGGTAGTGGGTGTTTTACCATTTTTAGGATTGATTGTACCAAATATTGTTAGTTTATTATTTGGTGACAATGTCCGTAAAACTATTCCATGGATCTGTTTATTTGGTAGTGGGTTAGTTTTAATTTGCGACATCATTGGGCGCATTATTCGCTATCCATTTGAGATTCCAGTTAGTGTGATTCTAGGCGTGGTTGGCGCTATTATTTTTTTAATATTGTTGGGTCGAAAACGCCATGTTAGTTAACCAAAAACGCCATGCTTTATGCCAAAAAAGAGTATTTTTATTGTTTATTATTGCACTAATTTGCGTAACTTGCTTTATGACCTTTGGTCTTAAGGGCAATATCAGTTACATTTTGGTCCATCGAACATGGATCGTGCTAACTATGATCCTAGTTGCTTTTTCGGCTGCGACGTCAACATTACTTTTTCAAACGGTCACCAACAATCGAATCTTAACCCCTTCGATTATGGGATTTGAATCTCTGTTTGTGCTCATTCAAACTGTTGTGATCTTTTGCATTGATACACAAGGTATTCCTTATATCGGTACTATTGGCAAATTTGTATTTGAATCACTTTTATTAATCTTATTTTCTCTATTTTTGTATCGAGGTTTGTTTACCAAGCTCAAACAAAACTTACATTTGGTATTATTAATAGGAATTATTTTAGGTACATTATTCCGTAGTTTTTCTAATCTATTACAGCGTTTGATGACGCCGTCTGAATTTGCTGTATTACAAAGTCGTATTTTTGCGACATTTACACGCGCAGAGCCTGTATTGATTATCTTTTCATTAATGATTGCAGCTATTATTGGTCTATTTTTATGGCGCATGCGATTCAAGTTTGATGTGCTAGCATTGGGGCGTGATAATGCAATAAATTTAGGTATTGATTACAAAAAAAATATCACTATTATTTTGTTGCTAGTTTCTATTTTGGTATCGATATCAACAGCATTAGTTGGACCATTTACTTTTTTAGGTCTTTTAATTGCTAATTTAGCTTATAGTATTAGTGGATCAAGCCAACATCGTTTTTTGCTTCCTACTGCTTTTTTATTAGGCGTTATTTTTCTTGTTGGTGGGCAAATGTTCTTAGAGCGAGTATTAAATATGGTTGGTGCATTATCCATTGTGATTGAATTTATTGGTGGTTCTTTGTTTATTTTCTTATTATTGAAAAAGGTTAGGATGTGATAAAAATAGCTAATGTTAGTAAAAACTATCAAACAATACCTGTACTAAAAAATGTCAATGCGACAATTTCACAAGGTGGGATCACTGCCATTATTGGTCCAAATGGAGCGGGTAAATCGACGTTACTATCGATTATCAGTCGACTTTTATTCGCTGACGAAGGGCAAGTCAAAATTCAAAATATGGATGTAGTTAATACACCAAGTGATAAGCTTGCTACCTATTTATCTGTATTAAGACAGGAAAACCGTTTTACCAGTAGATTAACTGTTTTTGAGTTAGTCGGGTTTGGGCGTTACCCTTATACCAAAGGGCGCTTAAATGCTGATGACTATAATCATATTAATCGTGCACTTGATTTTTTAGATCTTACTGAATATAAAGAGCGCTTTTTAGATGAATTATCTGGTGGGCAACGGCAACGTGCTTATGTTGCCATGGTACTTTGCCAAGATACTGAATATGTATTACTTGATGAACCACTCAATAATCTCGATATGAAACATGCTGTTGCTATGATGAAACAATTGCGCCGTGCTGCCGATGAACTGGGTAAAACCATTGTGATTGTTATTCATGATATCAACTTTGCATCTGTATATTCAGATTACATTTTAGCCATGAAAAATGGCGAGCTAATATACCAAGGCAGCCCACAACAAATTATGAATTCGACTATTTTAGAAGATATATTTGATACACCCGTCAAAATTGAAAATGTCCATGATCAAAATATTGCTATTTATTACTAGGGCGTGTTGATCTTTAGTGGTTATTTTTTAGACGGCATGATGTGAGTTATAATAATTCTGCAAAAAACAATCATAACTCGATTCATCATGCCAAGAACAATGCTAACAGATAAACGGTGGGAAA
>NZ_JBXSQJ010000020.1:0-56690 GCF_057063585.1 Gilliamella sp. X-60
TAAGTCCGTAGACTTTTCATTCTTTGTCTCGCAAGTGCCCACACAGATTGTCTGTTTCTTTTTTTTAAAGAGCTGACAGCTTCAATATCTAATCAACTTTTGTTAATTTAGTTTGCTGTCTCAAGGGTTGCGTATATTACTTACTTCACTGGTATACGTCAACCCCTATTTTATAATTTTTTCTTTTTTTGAATTGAACGATTACTTTTCAGACAAGAAAGTTCATTATAGGGTTATTTTTAGTTGTTTTACTACATTAATGGCTTTAATAATCGCATCGTTAACCGTTAAAGCCTTCGCTAGCGCAACCCCCATTCTGCGCTTACCTTTCACTTCTGGTTTACCAAATAAACGTAAATCAGTTTGCGATTCGCTTAATGCTTTATCGATATTAGCAAAAGTGACTTGTTTTGAATCACCTTCAATTAATAAAACAGCTGATGCACATGGTCCATATTGTTCTATAATAGGAATGGGCAGGCCTAATATTGCCCTAGCATGTAGTGCAAACTCAGATAGATTTTGTGAAATTAATGTCACCATGCCAGTATCATGCGGACGAGGTGATACTTCACTAAACCATACCTGATCACCTTTAACAAACAATTCAACACCAAATAACCCTCGACCACCTAATGCATCTGTTATTTTAGCTGCAATATCTTTTGCCTGTTTTAATGCCTTATCAGACATCTGCTGAGGTTGCCAAGATTCTCGGTAATCACCTTGTTCTTGACGATGCCCTATTGGTTCACAATATGACACACCCTTAATATGCCTAACTGTAAGTAAAGTAATTTCGTAATCAAAATCAATAAAGCCTTCAATGATAACTTTTCCACTACCAGCTCTTCCACCTTCTTGTGCATATTTCCATGATGATTCAATATCAGCTTCGCCTCTTAATAATGATTGTCCTTTACCAGAAGAGCTCATAACAGGTTTAACTAAGCAAGGAAAACCAATTTCTTTGACTGCTTCTCTAAATTCAGTTGCATTTGCAGCAAATCGATAAGGTGACGTTGGTAATTTTAACTCCTCCGCTGCAAGTCGACGAATTCCCTCACGATTCATGGTAAGTTGTGTTGCTTTTGCTGTTGGAATAACTGTAAATCCTTTTTCTTCCAACTCAATTAGTGTAGATGTTGCAATAGCTTCAATTTCTGGAACAATATAATCTGGATTTTCTGCTTCAATGACTTTTCTTAAAGCATCCCCATCAAGCATATTAACGATATGAGACCGATGAGCAACTTGCATTGCAGGCGCATTTGCATAACGATCAACGGCAATAACTTCACACCCCAATCGTTGTAACTCAATGACAACTTCTTTAGCAAGTTCGCCCGCACCACAAAGTAATACTTTAGTTGAAGTTGGTGATAATGGCGTTCCTAGTTTAGTCATAAATTCCTCTTACACAGTGAATTGTCCAGAAAACAACATCCTAAAAACAAAAAATCGGGACAATTATCCCGATTTGATTGATGCTAAGTTAGTTTTGGTATGGATCACGTAAAATCATTGTTTCACTTCGATCGGGTCCTGTTGAAATAATATCAATTGGTGTTTCGGTTAACTCTTCAATCCGTTTAATATAAGCTTTAGCTGCTTGTGGAAGAGCATCATAACTTTTTATACCAAAGGTTGATTCACTCCAGCCAGGCATTGATTCATAAACAGGTTTAACTAAACTCCACTCTTCAGCTGCCGCAGGAGCGTTTTTGATAACTTCACCACTTGGTAATTGATAACCAATACAGATCTTAACTTCTTTAAGCCCATCTAACACATCAAGTTTAGTTAAACAAAATCCTGAAACAGAATTAAGTTGTACAGCCTTGCGAACAGCAACAGCATCAAGCCATCCAGTACGACGACGACGACCTGTTGTTGCACCAAATTCGTTACCCTGCTTACATAAGTACTCACCAGTCTCATCAAATAATTCAGTAGGAAACGGGCCTGCACCAACACGTGTAGAGTAAGCTTTGACAATACCTAGTACATAACCAACATAACGCGGACCAAAACCAGAACCTGTTGCGACACCGCCAGCGGTAGTATTAGAAGAAGTAACAAAAGGATAAGTCCCATGGTCAATATCAAGTAATGTACCTTGTGCCCCTTCAAACATAATTCTCTCACCTTTTTTGCGTGCTTCTTCTAAAAGAGCAGGAATATCGGCAATCATAGCAACTAAAATATCAGCTATCGCTAATGTATCATCGAGAACTTTTTGATAGTCTACGGCTTCTGCTTTGTAATAATTAACTAATTGGAAATTATGATATTCCATTACTTCTTTTAATTTTTCGGCAAAAGCTTGACGATCACATAAATCACCAACTCGAAGCCCACGCCGTGCCACTTTATCTTCATAAGCAGGACCAATACCGCGACCAGTTGTTCCAATAGCTTTACTGCCACGCGCTTTTTCCCGCGCTTGGTCTAATGCAATATGGTAGGGTAAAATTAAAGGGCATGATTCAGAAATAAGGAGTCTTTCCTTAACAGGAATACCACTTTTTTCTAACTCGTTCATTTCTTTCATTAAGGCATCAGGACATAGTACAACACCATTAGCAATAATACTTATCACATCATTGCGTAAGATTCCTGATGGAATTAAATGTAATACGGTTTTTTCACCATTAATCACTAATGTATGACCAGCATTATGTCCACCTTGATAACGAACAACATATTTTGCTTTTTCTGTGAGTAAATCAACAACTTTACCTTTGCCTTCATCACCCCATTGTGTACCTAGCACAACAACATTATTACTCATAGATTATTTATCTCATTCAATTAGTTATTAGATTTTAATTTCATATATTGAAAAAATTCACTATCAGGACTAATGACCATAATATCATTACCTGTAAAGCTTTGTTCATAAGCTTTTAGACTACGAATAAAGCTAAAAAACTCCATATCTTTACCAAAAGCATCTGCATAAAGCTTAGCGGCATTTGCATCGCCTTCACCACGAATAGTTCGAGATTGGCGTTCAGCTTCGGATAATATCTTTGTTACTTCTAGCGTAGTCTCTGCTCGTATTTCATCCGCTTTTTTAACACCTTGAAAACGTTGATTTTGTGCAACAACTTTTCGAGCCGCTTTCATTTGTTCATAAATTGAATTAGATATTTCTTGAGGAAAGTTTACTTTCTTTATACGAACATCAATGACTTCAATACCAAAAGATCTCATACTTGTTTTATTACTTTCAGAATCTTTTTCAGTCTCACTAATAAACTTTTCAATCGATTCGCTTTTTACCAACTCTTCCTGAGCAGTGCCATTTAATACTTCTTTTACCCGTGTCATTATAGAATTACGAGAATTATTATTTGTGTCATTAATAATATCGATGATATCTAATTTTCCAATTTCTGCCCTTAAACGACCATTTAAGCGTGCAAGTAACAGGTTTTCAACACTATTACCACCAGCAATAGTTTCATAGTATCGATTAAAATCAACAATTTTCCATTGTACAAAATAATCAACAACTAAATCTTTATTTTCACGTGTTATGAATTTTTGTTCTCGACCTGCACTATCAGAACTATTTGTCGTTTGGATTTTAGCATCAACAACTTTTACATTATCCATTCCTGGTATTTTAAAATGTAATCCAGGACCAGATAATTCTATAATTTTATTAAAACGTAAAACGATGCCACAGGTCCCTTCTTCAACAACATAAGCACTAGAAAAAAACACACCGATTAAAATCAATATTGTAGGAATCAATAATTTGCGCATATTTTTCTCCTTATCTTCCCATAAACCGCGGAGTCCGTGTAGTATTGCCCGCGTTAATAGTGTTATTGGTGCTGCTGTTAACCTCTTTTGGGGATACTTGCGTTGCCTGAGGTTGATCTTTTATCGTTTCAGAGGAGATCGGCGCATTAAAATTAGATTCACTATTTGAGTTTGATAAAGTCATTGTTTCAGATTTTTTGTCATTTTTATTTTTTAATAATTGTTCTAGAGGTAATACCATTAAATTTCCACTTTTATCATTAACTATAATTTTATTGGTTTTAGATAATACTCTTTCCATGGTTTCAATATATAGGCGTTCTTTAGTTATTTCTGGTGCTGCTTTATATTGTGGTAAGATTTTTTCAAAACGAGCCACATCTCCTGCAGCTTCGAGTTCCACTCTAACCTTATAAGCATTAGCATCAGCTAAAATTCTTGCAGAGCGCCCTTCTGCCTGTTGTACTTGTTGAACTTTTTCTGCAGCAGCTTTATTTATTTCACGTTTTTTGTCTTCTCGAGCATTCATTGCATCATTAAAGGCTTCTTGTACTGCTTCAGGAGGACGAGCTGATTGGAAATTAAGATCCACTATACTAATTCCCATATCATAATTATTGATAACATTGACTAACTCATCTTTTGTACGGGTTTCCAATGCTGAACGTCCATCAGTTAAAATATCATCCATACTTGAGCTACCCACTTCAGTACGTAAAGCACTATCAGCAGCTTGTTGTAGACTATCTTTAACATTAGTGACATTAAATAAATATTTTATAGGATTACTGATGCGATATTGAACATTCATCTCAACAAAGACTAGATCCTCACCAGTTGTTATCATAAAACCATTTACATTAAAATTATGCGTACCTTGCGTATCAACTTTATATACTTTATCAATCAATGGTGGATGCCAATTTAAACCAGGTTGAATAATTTCTGGTTGGACTTGCCCCAAGCGAGTAATCACACCGCGTTGACTTTGGTTAATGGTATAAAAACCGCTCACACACCAAACAAGAACAAGTAAAATGATTATAGATATAATAACTTTAGCAGTATTCATTGGTAATTTAATTCCCGAGCTCCCTCTATTATTGCCTAAATTACCTTTTTTTAAGAGGTCTTTAATTTTATCAAATAAACCACCAGATGAATTATTTGTTGGTTTTTTGTTATTATTTCCCCATGGGTCGTTATCTTGTCCGTTATTGCCGGGCTGATTCCACGCCATATTTTATATGCTCCATTTAACAATTAGTTGTTATTTTGCTTATTGATCAAGTATAACAGATCTGGCTCTTGTTTACAGAGGCGATTCCATTCAACTGAGGGAATTCTCACATCTAGATGAAAACTACCATCCTCATTAATAAATTCATTTTCTACCGCGTTTAACTGATATAAACGGCTTCTAAGTCTTGCTAAATAAGCAGGTAAACTTAAATGGCAAACTTGAATTTGCTTGGCTAACCTTTCTTTTAAAGCAATAAATAATTGATCCAATCCTAAACTATTTTGCGCTGAAATCCAAACTCGAATTGGTATGCCGTTTTCATCCCGATCAATACCTGGCTGTTTACCCTCAATTAAATCAATTTTATTCATAACGAGTAATGTTGGAATTTCATTGGCGTCAATTTCAAGCAACACGTCATCAACAGCATGCATATTATCCAATATATTTGGATCAGCAGCATCAATAACATGTAATAATAAAGTGGCTTCTTGCGTTTCAAGTAGTGTCGCTTTAAAAGCGGCAATTAAATCGTGGGGTAAATGACGAATAAAACCAACTGTATCAGCTAAAACAACTTCGCCAACATCATCAACAATAATCCGCCGTAGCGTTGGATCGAGCGTAGCAAATAACTGATCAGCAGCGTACACTTCAGCATTGGTTATTGCATTAAATAGTGTTGATTTACCTGCATTAGTATAACCAACCAAAGATACTGTTGATAGATCAGCTTTATTTCTTGATTGACGATTTTGATTTCGCTGCTTTTCGACTTTTGCAAGCCTTGATAAAATCAACTGAATACGATGACGAATCAATCGTCTATCTGTTTCTAGTTGCGTTTCACCAGGACCACGTAAACCAATTCCCCCTTTTTGTCGTTCTAAATGCGTCCAACCTCGAACTAATCGAGTTGAAAGGTGTTGTAACTGCGCTAGCTCGACTTGCAATTTACCTTCATGTGTTCTGGCTCGTTGTGCAAAAATATCAAGAATCAATCCTGTTCTATCAACAACACGACATTTACACAACTGTTCTAGATTGCGTTCTTGGGAGGGGGTTAAAGTATGATTGACTAAAATAACGGAAGCATCAAGTTGATCAACTTTTTCAGCGATTTCCTGCGCTTTACCTTCACCAACAAAATATTTGGTTTGAGGCGATTTTCTTGAAGTTGTTACGATATCGAGAATATCTATTTGAGCTGAAGAAACTAATACTTCAAACTCTTTAAGATCCTCGATATCACTTTCTTGAGGGAAGAATACATGGACTAATAAGGCAGTTTCACCGCCTTTATATCGTTCAAACAATCAGATTCTCCACTAAAATATCAGCTTTCAGCTCCCTCTTCAGGCTGAGATACCAATCCAGAAATAGGTCTAGATGGTACGACTGTCGAGATAGCATGTTTATATACCATTTGGCTTACAGTATTTTTTAACAAAATAACAAACTGATCGAATGATTCAATTTGTCCTTGTAACTTGATACCATTAACTAAATAGATTGATACAGGAATGTGCTCTCGACGAAGCAAGTTTAAATAAGGATCTTGTAATGACTGCCCTTTTGACATAAGTTTATCCTTTAAAAAATAATTATATGAAGATAAAATAAATACATTTATAATGTAATCAATGTATTTTTACATACTATTTAAAATATATCTTTAGTATCTACCAAAATAACATAAAAAGCGCTTCTCTTGAACCGATCAACTAAAATTTATGCACAAATAACTAAATTTTTAATAAATTTAAACTAAAAAAATAAAAAAATACTAAATTATTGACAATAATGTACATAATTTTACTAACAATACAATTCATAATTGTATACTATTATTCTCGCTATAAAAATTACTACTTATAATATTTTTTGAAAAATTGAGTCCATATTATCATTATTTAGCCATGTGATCGGTTGTTTCCAGCCACGAAGCCAAGTGATCTGCCGTTTGGCTAATTGACGAGTAGCACAAATACCTTTAAAAACCATTTCATCATAACTTATATCACCATTTAAATATTCCCACATTTGGCGATACCCCACACAACGAATAGAAGGCAAATTTAAATGCAAATCAGATCGCTGCATAAGCAGTTTTACTTCATCTTCAAAGCCTTGATCTAGCATCTGTAAAAAACGTTGTTCAATTCGTTTATGTAACTGTGCCCTATCTTGCGGCATAATAGCAAACTGCATAATATCATAAGGTAACGCTTCACCGCTTTCTTGTGTCAGTTCAGTTAGACTCTTACCCGAGATTAAATAAACTTCTAAAGCACGATTAAGGCGCTGTGGATCGTTAGGATGAATTCTTTTAGCCGAAATGGGATCGACTTTTTTTAGTTCATCGTGAATCGCTTGCCAACCTAATTTATTGGCTTTTTCTTCTATTTGTTCACGAATTTCACTATTGGCCGCTGGAAGTGGTGAAAGCCCTTCAATTAACGCTTTAAAATAAAGCATTGTCCCACCAACTAACAATGGAATTCGACCTTTTTTTAGTGATTTTTCAATTTCTACAATTGCATCATGCCTAAAATTAGCCGCTGAATAACTCTCTGCGGGATCACAAATATCAATCAATTTATGTGGATAATTTTGTTGCTCTTTTTTCGTTGGCTTTGCGGTACCGATATCCATACCGCGATAAATCAAAGCAGAATCGACACTAATAATATCAATAGGATAACGCTCGTAAAGCGCCATAGCAAATGCCGTTTTACCCGATGCTGTTGGTCCCATTAATGAAATAATTTTTGGTTTATTCATGATAAAATTGATTGAGTTAAAGATTGTATATCAATCGGATATAAAAATGATTCTTGTTGTAATAGATTAATATCTATCTCTTCTAATTGAGCAAGCAACGCAATGACTTTAGCCACACTCCAGATCATAGTGCGATTATCATCATACTGATTAGCTAACCAAGCCGCTATTTGTGTAGGATCTAACTCTCCATTTTTTGAATCGGATATAAAAGCAATTAATGCCGGTAATAATTGCTGCCAATTGATAGTGCGCAACATTTTAGGAACATTTTGTAAATATAATTTTGCTTTATCAATATAAAAATCAAAACCTAAAAAATCCAACTGTGCTTTATAACTAGAAAGAACTTGCTGCTCTTTATGATTAATTAAAATTGTTAATGGGATAAGCAATTTTTCAGAGTCTTGTGATAATAATTTAATAGCAGTCACTTTTTGCTTAGCAATAGGTAATTTCATCAGCATTAATTTTTGCTGATTATCTTCATACTTTTCAAGTAATGCAATATCGGGCTGAATAACCGTTAATACCCGACCAAATTGTACTAATGATGAGCTATCAAGTTGCTGTTGCAATGCTTGTAGTGGCGTACTTCGTTTAGGAAATAATGCTTCAATAACTGCTTTTTGTGGTTCAGTTATTTCATTTTCTTCTACCGATAAGAATGACTGTTTTTGCTCAAATTGCGCTGTCTCTTGGGAAGGTGCAACATTGACTAACTCGCCATACAATGCATTTTCTTTAGCATAATTATTTGGTTTTTTCGATAATTGACTACGGGTTTGATAAGAATCAGCAGCCGTTTTTTGATTAAAAATATTCTCACCGGCAGCTTGTCGATTAGGGGTTATGGTTACTTTTTCTTCTATTACAGATAAATTTGATTCAAGGGCCATCACTATCGCTTGATAAACAAAATCATGAACCAGTCTCGCTTCATGAAAACGGACTTCGTGTTTGGCTGGGTGAACATTAACATCAACTTGTTTTGGATCAATTTGTAAAAACACCACATAACTTTGTTGTTCATTAGTACGACTGATGTAAGCTTGACGCAATGCATGATTAAGTAATTTATCTTTGATGACTCGCCCATTAACATAAAAATACTGCAAATCACTACTTTCACTACTGGTAACCCAACCTTGAATGAGTAAATCATCATGCTGCCAATCTAGTTTTACAGCTTTTTGCATAAAAGATCGACCGCAAACTAATTCGACTCGTTTTTCAAGAGCTGATGAACGATACTGCTTAACAAGTTTACCATTATGTTGTAAATTAAAGGTAACATCAGGACGAGCAAGTGCAATACGCCGAACAAACTCTTCAATATGCATAAACTCAGTTTTTTCTGTTTTTAAAAAACGACGTCTTGCAGGTGTATTATAAAACAGATCTAGTACTTCGACAGTCGATCCTACTGGATGGGCTGCAGGTTTAATCATCGGCTTCATATCCCGCCCTTCAGCATAAACTTGCCATGCTTCGGATTGTTCAGCGGTACGTGAAGTTAATGTCAATCTAGCAACCGAACTTATACTCGCTAGCGCCTCACCACGAAAACCAAGACTAATAATTGCGTCTAAATCATCTAGCGTACTGATTTTACTTGTCGCATGACGAGCAAGTGCCAACGCTAATTCATCTTTAGCAATACCACAACCATTATCACGAATACGAATTAATTTGCAGCCACCTTGCTCAAGGTCAATATCTATTTGAGTACTACCCGCATCAAGGCTATTTTCAACTAACTCTTTGATGACAGACGCGGGACGTTCTACCACCTCACCAGCAGCAATTTGATTGGCTAATTGGGGAGAAAGGATATGAATTGCCATTAATGTTGTTCCCCAAATTTTGGATTTTGTTTAACGTAATTTTTTATACCTTGATAGATAGCTTTCGCTATCTTATCTTGATGAACATTGCTACTTAGCAAGCGTTCTTCACCTTCATTAGAAATGAAGCCAACTTCAACTAAAATTGACGGGATATCTGGCGAACGTAATACGCCTAAACTTGCATATTCTGGGGCAGATTTATGTAGTTTTACTGTCTTTTTCATTTCTTTTAATACTTGTGTTGCTAACTCATAACCCACTTGTTGAGAATAAGAAAACTGTAGATCTAATACCGCTTGGCTTAAGTGAGGATTATGATCGTCGCTTAACGCATCACCAGCCCCGCCTAATAATTCTGATTGTTTTTCGCCCTGCTCAAGCCATCTGCCCAATTCTGTATCAGCTCGTTTAGTTGACAAGACCCAGATCGAAGCACCTGTAGCCTCCCGATTTGGCGCAGCATCAGCATGTACTGAAACTAATAAATTAGCTCTATTTTTACGGGCGATTTCCGAGCGCTGCGAAACAGAGATAAAATTATCACGACTACGGGTTAATACTCCCTTAAAACTGTGATCTTTATTTAGCAAAGTAGTGAGCTTTTTGGCGATTGAAAGCGTCACTGTTTTTTCATATAAGTTATTTTTTCCTATTGCACCGGAATCTTTACCGCCATGACCCGCATCGACGGCAACCACAACATTGGCTGCATAAACAGAGCTACAAAGCAGCAATAATATAAAAATAGTGATTAATTTTTTCATTCGTCTTTTTATTGTTTACTTCTATTGTGATAACTTAATAATTGTTTGACCTTTTTCGCTTGTTGCTTGCACAAAAGCGGTACGCTCAAGCGCTAAATAAGCCAAATGAATTTCAATATCAGCACTAGGCAAAATACCTTTTGCTTGCTCTGGCCACTCAATTAAACAAATTGATCGCAAAGCAAAATATTCACGAATCCCCATAAACTCCAGCTCTTCAGGATCGCAAAGTCGATACAAATCAAAATGATAAACAGAAAAGTTTTCAAAATGATAGGGTTCTACTAATGTATAAGTTGGACTTTTTACATTACCTTTATGGCCTAATTGTTGTAAAAAACCACGACTAAAAGTCGTTTTACCTGCACCAAGATCGCCAATTAAATGGATAACAATAGTATCATCATGCTTGGAAAAATAGTTTAAACACAGTTTGGCAATTTTACTACCAAACAAAATTGTTTGTTGCTCGTCGGTTAAAATAATCGGATTCATGATGAATTCTTTGTTCAATAAATAGTTCTTATTATATACTAATAACCATTAAAGATGTACCAAACAAGATAACCTTAATTTTGTAAAAAAGTTTCAGGAAACCCTACGTTTTAGTATAAAAAGTGAAAAAAATGCTACATACAATCTCGACAGCAAATCATTCAATCATAAACCCACAATTAATATCAGATCAAGATGCCGTATTGTTCTGGCAAAATGGTGTTGTTCTGGCGATACAAAATAATCCATTATTAAATGATATTATCCATAAAACCGAACATTGCTATATCATCAACAGTGATATTGAAGCTCGCGGACTAGGTAATATTATCGATTCAAGGCTTAAAATTATTAATATGCAACAGGCCGTTGAACTTACAGCTAACCATTTTCCACAAATAAACTGGGAATGACTATAGACTATGACACTCACTATTGCCACCATTAAAAAGCTAAATCATGCTAATTTGCAAAACCTAAAACCTAGGTTTAATATAAATACCAATTGTACTCAGTTGATATTCAAATTTAATGGCTAATTTATTAACGCTATCGGAAATAAGTAATTATTTAAAAAATGGTGAAGTGATCGCTTACCCAACTGAAGCCGTTTTTGGTCTAGGTTGTGATCCGGATTATGAATCAGCCGTAT
The DNA here is from genome assembly GCF_057063585.1 of Gilliamella sp. X-60. Classification (NCBI taxonomy): domain Bacteria; kingdom Pseudomonadati; phylum Pseudomonadota; class Gammaproteobacteria; order Orbales; family Orbaceae; genus Gilliamella; species Gilliamella sp. X-60. The sequence goes on from NZ_JBXSQJ010000020.1 coordinate 11,566, forward strand.
TAAAGTTGCTACAACTAAAACAACGGTCAATAGATAAAGGCTTGATTTTAATTGCTAGCTGTTACCGCCAACTAATTCCTTACATAGATGTATCCGCCATTACCAATGAACAAAAACAGTTAGCACTTACTAGCTGGCCTGGACCTGTTACTTGGGTTTTTCCTAAAAATAAAAATACGCCTTATTTTTTGACAGGTAAATTTGATTCTATTGCGGTACGCGTCACTAATCATCCTTTAGTTTGCAAGCTTTGTGATCTTTATGGCAAACCAATAGTATCAACTAGCGCTAATCTTTCTACTCATAATCCTTGCAAAACTGCCATAGAAGTTGCCAAACAATTTGGACCATATTTCCCAATTTTAGCCGGTGACACAGGTCATCGATCACAACCATCGCAAATAAAAGACATCAAAACAGGAAAAATCATTCGACAAGGATAAAGTTATGCAAAATTTATATGTTGGTGTGATGTCAGGTACTAGCATGGATGGAATTGATATTGCTTTAGTTAATATTACTGCCAAAAACGTTACATCAATCGTGAGCAACTGCTATCCAATGCCCGCCGATTTAAAACAGCATTTACTAACATTATGTGAAACCCAGCAAACCACATTACAAAATTTAGGTGAGATAGATCATCAAATAGGCAAACTGTTTGCTGATAGCATAAATCAATTTTTAAAAGATAATAATATTGATAAACAAAAAATTAAAGCTATTGGTTGTCACGGACAAACAATTTACCATTCACCAAACGGCGAGTATCCATTTACTTTACAAATTGGTGATGCCAATATTATTGCTGCAAAAACAGGTATAACTACTATTGCTGATTTTCGTCGTAAAGATATGGCTTATGGTGGACAAGGCGCACCACTTGTTCCAGCTTTTCATAAAGCAGTACTACAAGATCCACAAATAAATCGCGTGATACTAAATATCGGCGGTATTAGTAACATTTCGGTATTAATACCCAATCAACCCATCCTAGGTTATGACACTGGTCCAGGTAATGTATTACTGGATGGTTGGATAAAAGAGCACTTAGATAAAAACTATGATAAGGGCGGATTATGGGCAAAAACAGGTAAAATAAACCAAAAATTATTAAACCTTTTATATCAAGAAGACTATTTTCAAATACCCGCCCCCAAAAGTACAGGACGAGAACTATTTAACTTATCTTGGCTTTATAAAAAATTAGTAGGAATACATTTAAAAGCACAAGATATTCAAGCAACACTAGTTGAATTTACCGCTTTATCCATTGCCAATGAAATTAGTAAATTACCTATAGTAAGCGCATTACCTTGTGAGCTTTTAGTTTGCGGTGGAGGTGCTAAAAATCCACTAATTATGCAAAGATTATCGGCTTTATTACCCTCATGGGCAGTATTAACAACCGATACAAAAGGTATAAATGGAGACGATATGGAGGCAATAGCCTTTGCTTGGCTTGCTTATTGTCGAATCAATAATATTCCATCAAACATTCCAGAGGTAACTGGCGCAAGTCAAGCTGTTTGTTTAGGGGTTATTTATCAATAAACTAAAAATATAGATAAATTTTGATTAAATCAATCCAAAATGTTGTAACCCTTTAATTATTCCATCATTATCATTAGTATCTGTAACAAACTTAGCTTGCGCTTTTAATTCATCAACAGCATTACCCATAGCAATTGGATGATCAACGGTTAGGAACATTTCAAAATCATTCATGCCATCACCAAAGGCATAAGTTGGCACATCAGTAAATCCTTTATTTTTTAACAATTGAGTAATACCATAACCTTTAGAACCACCGTTATTAAAAACATCAACACAGTAAGGTGTATTACGAATAAAGGTTAACTCAGGGAAGATATCTCGATAAAGCGCCTCACCAGATTCACAAAGTAATAAAAGCATCTGAATAGGTGATTTTAAATAAATCTGATCATCGACAGGCGGAACTTGTTCTTTTAGGAAATGATAAAATTTTTTAGTCGGTTCACTATCTTGCGACACTCGCATAATTTCGTGATTATAAAAAGACAACGGAATACCTGTTTGCTGTTTAGAGTATTGATACAAACGATCGATAACGCCCTTATCAATATCATTAGTAAAGACCTTTTCGCCTTTATATAAAACAACTTGCCCGTTCATGCCAATTATCGACTCAATTTGAGTCTTTTTCATTAAATCAACCACTTCACAAGGAGTTCGACCCGTTGCAATCATTGGCGTAATATTTTTTTGTTTTAATTTTTTTATAGCTTCAAAAGAGCTGGGTAATACATCAATTTGGCTATTAAATAATGTCCCATCTAGATCAAAAAAAACAATAGCTTCAGGTTTTTGACTCATATCACAAATCCAAAATATGTTTGATAAAAGGAATAGTTAATTTACGTTGTTGCGCAAGCGTTGCCACCTCAAACTTTTCTAATAAAGAAAACAGTGTACGCATATCACGGTTAACACGTTTTAATAAAAATAACCCAACTTCTGTTGATAATTCAAACCCACTTAATTGCGCTCTTAATTGTAAGGCTTTAAGCTTGTCATCATCGCTAAGCTCTTTTAATTGATAAACCTGACCCCAAGATAACCTAGAAACCAAATCAGGTAATATAAAAGAAATTTGTTTAGGTGGTCTACTTGCTGTTATCAATAATTTGCTCACGTTTTTTTCAGTTAAACGGTTAAATAAATCAAAAATAGCTTCTTCCCAATCCCTATGGCCTGCTATTGCATCAATATCATCTAAACAGACTAAATCATAATGATCTAATCCCTGCAGAATTTCAGGTACAAGGTGATAATACTGCTTTAGCGGAATATAACTAGCTAATTTATTTTGACTTGATGCATGTAAAAGGTGAGTCCGACCCGCAGCGCTAGCCGACCATATATAAAAGATATTAAACCCCTCTTTACCTAATAAGGTTTGCAATGAATCAAACAATAATCGATTATCACCGACATAAAAACTATCAAAAGTTTCATTATTGGGTAATGAAAAAGGTAAAGGTAGCTGCGAAAGAGTAATAAACGAACCTCACAATAAAAACATAATCATGTTAAGTATAAATTTGCTTTTATAAAAATCAATCACTTTTATAGAAAAGTGAAATATCCTACCCTTTAAATTATTTAATGTGTACTTTAGTTGTACAAATATAGCTTAATTCATCACATAATAAGACAAAACTGAATCTATCGACTAATGTGATCATGACTTATTGATTCTTTTTCTGACTTTTATAGCATTATTTTATACTCATATTTAGACAATAACTTACCATACTGTCGTTTTTTTATAAAAAAATAAATTATTTCCATCAGAAAAATATTTTTTATTCGGTTGAAGCTAATGACTATGCAGCTTTTTTCCTAAAGCCAAGCATAAATTAAAAAAACATTTCTATATAACAAAAAATAATATTCCCAATTAATGTTAGCTTCATTAAGGAGATATAGTTAGGTATAAAATAAAGTAATTGATAAAAATCATTCCAAGCAAAAATATAAAGTAAATTAAAAAACAACATTACAAAGATAGAAACATGATTAAATTATTTAATAACGGATCTTTTATCCAAGTATAAAATAAAACCAATAAAAGGTAAAAAATCAAGCAAACAGATTTATTTTTTGTGGATAACTCTGTGATCAATTAGGATCACAAGCTGTTATCATAGCATTAATAACCTTAACCAATAAATCAACTGTGGATAAAGAGAATAGTTATTAACAAGTTTAAACTTAAAAAGATCCGATCAATTAACAGAATTAGATGATCGATAAGATCCTATAAAATAATTATAAAAATGAGTTATCAACAAAAATGATCCATAGTAATAATAATAAAAATAAAAAGATCATCTAAAAGATCTTATTTAATTTAAATGGCGATCAAAATAGATCATTTGACGTAATCGAAAAGATGAGTAAAATTCCCTACGCTAAATAAACCAAATCTCCCGATCTAAATTAGCGATCATCTTTACAAAAAATAAATACGAGGCTTTTTTATGTTTTATCCAGATCTTTTTGATGTCATCATCGTTGGTGGCGGTCATGCAGGAACAGAAGCCGCAATGGCATCAGCAAGAATGGGACGAAAAACACTACTTTTAACCCATAATATCAACACATTAGGACAAATGTCCTGTAATCCAGCCATTGGTGGTATTGGCAAGGGACACTTAGTTAAAGAGATTGATGCAATGGGTGGATTAATGGCTCATGCTATCGATCTATCAGGGATCCAATTTAGGATCTTAAATAGTAGCAAAGGTCCAGCTGTTAGGGCTACACGTGCACAAGCGGATCGATCTCTCTACCGAAAAGTGATAAGGACAGCACTTGAAAACCAAGAAAATTTAATGTTGTTTCAACAATCCGTTGAAGATGTGATCATTGAAAACGATCAGATCATTGGTGTAAAAACTCAAATGGGTGTTTCTTTTAAAGCCCACGCTGTTGTATTAACAACCGGTACTTTTTTAGACGGTAAGATCCACATAGGACTTGATAATTATAGTGGCGGTCGCACTGGCGATCCAGCTTCGATCGGTTTATCAAAATCACTACATCAATACTCATTTAGAATGGGGCGATTAAAAACCGGTACCCCTCCGCGAATTGATGCTAGAACCATTGATTTTTCAAAATTGGGCACGCAATATGGCGATGATCCTGTTCCAGTATTTTCATTTTTGGGTAATGCAAATGAACATCCTAAACAGATCCCTTGCTATATCACCAGCACTAATGAAACAACACACGATATTATTAGATCTAATTTAGATCGCAGCCCTATGTACACCGGCATTATAGAAGGCGTAGGACCAAGATATTGTCCATCAATTGAAGATAAGATCATGCGTTTTGCTGATCGTAATTCTCATCAGATCTATTTAGAGCCAGAAGGATTAGACAGTAATGAGATCTATCCAAATGGGATCTCAACAAGCTTACCATTTGATACGCAACTTGCATTTGTACGCAGTATGAAAGGATTAGAAAAAGCAAATATTGTAAGACCTGGCTATGCGATCGAATATGATTATTTTGATCCAAGGGATCTTAAACCAACACTTGAAAGTAAAGTGATCAAAGGTCTCTTTCTAGCTGGACAGATCAATGGTACAACAGGCTATGAAGAAGCGGCAGCACAAGGTATGCTTGCAGGTTTAAATGCCGCGCGCTTTGCATATGATCAAGATCAATGGTATCCAAGTCGCGATCAGGCTTATTTAGGTGTGCTAGTTGACGATCTTTGTACACTTGGTACTAACGAACCTTATCGCATGTTTACCTCGCGTGCTGAATATCGTTTAATGTTACGCGAAGATAATGCTGATATTCGTTTAACTGAAATAGGTCGCAATCTAGGCATGGTCGACGATTACCGTTGGCGTTGTTTTAATGAAAAATTTGATGCTATAGAGCAAGAAAGATCGCGTCTACGTGATATCTGGGTACATCCTCATATTGAAAGTATCGATGAAGTCAATGCTGTTTTAAGTGCTCATTTGACTAAAGAAGCCAATGGTGAAGAGTTACTTAAACGGCCTGAAATGAGTTATAACACATTGAAATCACTTTCATTATTTGCACCTGGGTTATCTGACCCACAAGCTGCCGAGCAGGTTGAAATTCAAGTAAAATATGATGGTTACATTAAACTGCAAATAGAAGAAATTGAACGTCAAAAGCGCAATGAAGAAACGCTTATTCCTGAGCATATTGATTATGCCGAAATATCTGGATTATCGAATGAAGTTGTGGCGAAATTAAAGCAACATAAACCTGTTTCTATAGGACAAGCTTCGCGTATTTCTGGTATTACACCAGCCGCTATTTCAATGTTATTAGTTTATTTAAAAAAGAAAAATTATGTTAAAAAAGAAACTCACTAATCTAATTGATCAAACGGATCTTTCGATCTCTCAATCGCAAATAGATCAATTGATCCATTATGTTGAGATGCTAAGCAAATGGAACAAAACTTACAACTTAACAGCAGTGCGCGATCCGAACGAGATGTTAGTTAAGCATATTATGGATAGCTTAGTTGTATCGCCTTATTTAACTGGCAAAACCTTTATTGATGTAGGAACAGGCCCTGGTTTACCAGGCGTTCCATTAGCGATTATTAACCCCGATAAACAATTTGATTTGGTTGATAGTTTAGGTAAGCGTATTCGCTTTTTAAAGCAAGTACAGTTTGAATTAAAGCTAACAAATATTAACCCAATACAAAGCCGGATCGAAGAGTATAACGATAAAAAATTTGATGGGGTTATTAGCCGAGCTTTTGCCTCTTTGCAAGATATGCTTAATTGGTGTAAGCATCTTCCCGATCAACAAGGATCTTTTTACGCTTTAAAAGGGAGTGATATTGATCCTATTCCTGAAGGTTTTACGCTTAAACAAAATATCAAATTAACTATACCAGAATTAGATGCTGAAAGATGTTTGATTATTATTCAATAATTTTATACTAAAACACAGGTTTTTCTGAAACTTTTGTACAATATTAATGTTTACGTTTTTTCAAATAATCTTTAATACCATCAACAATTGATTTAGATACCTGATTTTGGAATGAAGCAGTCTTTAATTTTTTTTCTTCAGTAACATTACTAATAAAGGCTGTTTCGACTAAAACAGATGGAATATCCGGCGCTTTTAATACTGCAAAGCCTGCTTTTTCAAGTGATGGTTTATGTAACTTATTAACTTTTTTCATTCGATTTAAAATAGCATTACCAAGTAACACACCATTACTTAACGTTGTTTTTTGAACCAAATCTAAAATAGTATCATCTAAATATTTATCGCCACTGCGACTTACGCCACCTATCTGATCTGCTTCGTTTTGAGTTTGAGCTAAATAACTTGCGGCGGAACTACTTGCCCCACGTGTTGATAATGCAAAAACAGAGGAACCACCGACAGAACGATTAGCAAACGCATCAGCATGAATAGAAATAAATAGATCAGCATGTAAAGATCGTGCCTTAGCTACTCGTACTTTTAAAGGAATAAACACATCTTCATTACGTGTCATGTAGACTTTTATATTTGGCTCTTTCTTAAGTAAATTATAAGTACGACGTGCAATTTGTAAAACAATATCTTTTTCACGTGTTTTATTGTAGCCAATAGCGCCAGGATCTTCACCACCATGTCCAGGATCGAGTACCACGATAATCGGGGCATTTTTATTTTTATTCGTTTGTGTTTTGATCTCAGATTGTTTTTTATTGAGCTCACCTTTTTTATACTCTTCTAAAAGTGCAAGTAAAGGATCATCATCTGTGGTGGAAGCAGGTTTAGATGGATAAAGATCCATCACTAAACGATGCTTAAATTTCGCTATCGGTGCTAAGGTAAAAGTATTAGGTTTAACGCCCTGTTTTAATTCGATCAATATTCTCACTGTTTTAGGATCGCGTTGAACAACGCGTATCGATTTAATATAAGGATCGTGCTTTAATACTTTTGAAGAAATTTTTTTTAAGGTTGGATTTAAATTAATATTGTTAATATCAATTGCGATCCGGTTTGGATTACTCAAGAGAAAGTGTTTGTATTTTAATCTGATATTTGATTCTAAAGTGATTCTTGTATAGGTTGATGATGGCCAAACGCGCACAGCAATAACTTGCGCCATTGTTGCAGCAAAGCCTATACGAGTGACAGATAACAAACAAGTCGCAATAATACCTTTAACTAATAGGCGCTTTGTAGGACTAAATGTTTTTGACATATTTAATCTAAACACTTTATTTTCTATATGAGTTAATCGCAAATAATAACATAAATTATAAAGATATTAAAAAGAATGATTCTTATCTTCACCCACTTTTTAATCAATAACGCATCCATATTTAATGTTATAGCTCAATTAGCATTTAATAAACAATTATATGATATTACAAAATTGATTTTATTGGTTTTTATCCATCTTAACATCAGATGGTATATGTGATAATAGCAAAAATCACAAAACATCTGAAAAAGACACTGAAAAAGTGTTTTATACTAAAACACATATCTACCTGAAACTTCTTAACAGTATTTTTAGGGATTCTAAAAGGCCTATCTAACGTTTTGCGTTGCCATTTTTTATTTTATTATAGACCCTATAACTACAAAGGATTACAATATGGCTCGCTAAAATCGCGGATTTAAACCCGTTTTCATTTTAACAATTAAATATAGCTGAGTTATTGATGAGCAAAAAATTACATATCAAAACTTGGGGCTGCCAAATGAATGAGTATGACTCAACAAAAATGGCAGATCTCCTTGAATCCACCCATGGTTTAACATTAACAGACAATGCCGAAGAAGCTGATATTTTATTACTAAATACCTGCTCTATTCGAGAAAAGGCTCAAGAAAAGGTCTTTCATCAATTGGGACGTTGGAAAAACTTTAAACAACATAATCCAAATATCATCATTGGTGTTGGTGGTTGTGTTGCTTCGCAAGAAGGTGCTCAAATTCGTAAACGTGCACCATTTGTAGATATTATTTTTGGACCGCAAACTTTTCATCGCTTACCTGAAATGATTGAACAGATTCGCAGTGGTAACGATAATCATATTGTCGATGTTAGTTTTCCTGAAATTGAAAAATTTGATCGCCTGCCAGAGCCTCGTAGCGAAGGACCAACCGCATTTGTTTCTATAATGGAAGGATGCAATAAATATTGTACTTATTGCGTGGTTCCTTATACTCGTGGCGAAGAAGTTAGCAGACCTTGCGATGATGTCATCTATGAAATTGCGCAACTGGCTGAACAAGGTGTGCGTGAAGTCAATTTATTAGGTCAAAATGTTAATGCTTATCGTGGACCAACGTTTGATGGTGATATTTGTTCCTTTGCTGAGTTATTACGCTTAGTGGCAGCCATTGATGGTATTGATCGCATTCGCTTTACTACCAGTCATCCAATTGAATTTACTGATGATATTATCGACGTTTATCGTGATACACCAGAGCTAGTTAATTTTTTACATTTGCCGGTACAAAGTGGTTCAGATCGTGTATTAAACTTAATGAAACGTACGCATACCGCGCTTGAATATAAATCCATTATCCGAAAATTACGTAAAGTGCGCCCTGATATTCAAATTAGTTCGGATTTTATCGTCGGTTTCCCGGGCGAAACACAAGAAGATTTTGAACAAACCATGCAACTAATTGCTGATGTCAATTTTGATTTAAGTTATAGCTTTGTTTATTCATCGCGCCCAGGTACACCGGCTGCTGAAATGGAAGATAATGTATCAGAAGAAGAGAAAAAGCAACGTCTTTACATTCTTCAAGAACGAATCAATCAGCAAGCCATGCAATTTAGCCGTCGTATGTTAAATACTGTTCAGCGTATTTTAGTTGAAGGTCCGTCCAAAAAAGACCTTATGGAATTAACGGGTAGAACAGAAAATAATCGAATTGTTAACTTTGAAGGTCGTCCTGATATGATTGGCAAGTTTGTTGACGTTGAAATTACTGATGTTTATCCAAATTCATTACGAGGAAAAGTGATTAGGACTGAAGATGAAATGGATCTACGTGTAAGCGAATCACCAATGTCAGTTATATCACGAACCCGAAAGGAAAATGATTTAGGCGTTGGGATCTATCAACCGTAAAAGTGAAACGTAAAATATTTAGCTAGTTTTTATAATAGAACTTAGAAAATAATTAAATAAAGGATAGAAAGGAAAATATGTTTATTATTTTTGGAACTCGCGGAAGAGAAGTTAACGAACATAGTGGACAATTTAATTGCCCAAATTGTTGTTCACAACAAAATATTACTAACGACGAAAAACAACAAAAATATACGCAGGTAAAAGTAGCTAAGTATTTTACACTGTTTTTTATTCCTATTTTCAGTTACGAAACATTAGGGCGTTATATAAAGTGTAATGAGTGCAATAGTGATTATAATGAAAAAGTGCTCGAATATGTGCCGCCAACATTTGAAGAACAAGTTGCATCATATGTTGAACAAGAGTTAAAAAGCGGAACACCTATTTCAATGCTGGTCAATAAATTAAAGGCACAAGGATTTGATGAAAAACAATCAATAAATGCAGTAGATAATGTTGTTAACGGAAACATTGTTTCTTGTCATCAATGTAAAATGGATTTTTTTAAAGGCGTTGAAAAATGTTCTTTATGTGAACAGCGTCTTAGTAATTAAAACTAATTGATTAGAGGTTTTATCTTTGAATATTACGACACATGAAACCATGCTTGAACCAGCTGATAATCAGCGGCTCAATAGTCTTTGTGGTCCTTATAATGACAATATTAAACAACTTGAGCGTCGATTAGGTATTGAAATTAATCACCGTGGGAATTTATTTGCAATAACTGGTGATAGAATTTGTGTGCAAGCGACTGTCGATATTTTGCAGTCTCTTTATAAACAAACCAAAATAAAAGATAAAACGGTTGACATTGAACCCGAACAAATTCATTTAGCAATAAAAGAAACAGGTGCGCTTGAAAAGGTCAGTGAACACTTACCTGCTTATATCGATCATCAAGGCGGAAAATTAGTAACGATTAAAACTAAACGAGGTTTGATAAAACCCCGAACCGCGAACCAAGCACAATATATTGCGCATGTTTTAGATTATGATATTTCATTTGGCATTGGACCTGCTGGAACAGGTAAAACCTATTTAGCAGTAGCTGCCGCAGTTGATGCGCTTGAAAAGCAACAAATTCGCCGTGTTGTATTAACTCGACCTGCTGTTGAAGCAGGTGAAAAATTGGGCTTTTTACCTGGTGATTTAAGCCAAAAAGTGGATCCTTACTTACGTCCACTTTATGATGCCTTATTTGAAATGCTCGGCTTTGAAAAAGTCGAAAAATTAATTGAAAAAAGTGTGATTGAAGTGGCACCACTCGCCTATATGCGTGGGCGAACGCTAAATGATGCGTTTATTATTCTTGATGAAAGCCAAAATACGACTATTGAACAGATGAAAATGTTTTTAACCCGTATTGGCTTTAATTCAAAAGCGGTCATCACTGGCGATATCACCCAAATTGATTTACCTCGTCATCAAAAATCGGGTTTACGTCATGCTATTGAAGTACTCAGCCAAGTTGAAGAAATTAGCTTTAATTTTTTCAATAGTGAAGATGTGGTGCGTCATCCAGTGGTTGCTAGAATTGTTAACGCTTATGAAAAATGGGAAGAACAGCAACATAAGCCACAAACAGAAAAAAGTATTTAGAGGAGCTCTATTATCTCTATATCAAGTAAAAAAAAGAGAACGAACATTCGAGATCATTCAGCAGAAGCAACGTTGTTTTTTCGCAGAGCGTTATTTTCATTTGTAGTTATTATTATTTTAATTATTATTTTGCTGGTTAACCTTTCGGGGTTACAGATTTTGAATTACAGTTATTACAGCACAAAATCCAATGATAATCGCATTGAAATTATTCCTATTCCACCTAATCGCGGCATGATTTATGATCGTAATGGTACCCCATTAGCCATTAATAATATTACATATCAATTAAATATCATTCCCGATAAGATAAAAAATCTAAATGAACAATTTGAACAGTTAAAAAGTATCGTCGATTTAACTGATGAAGATATTGAAAATTTCCAAAAAGAACGTCGTAATTATAAAGCGCACAGGCCTGTTCCATTAAAAGATAATTTGACCGAACAACAAATTGCTCGTTTTGTTGTTGATCAGCATCGGTTTCCATATGTTTCAATCGCCGATATACAGCATCGCTACTACCCTTATGGTGCATCTCTTACTCATATTCTTGGCTATATTTCTAAAATTAACAGCCAAGATAAACAGCGTTTAGATGATGAAAATAAAACCAGTGATTACGTGGCAACGTTTAATATCGGCAAAATGGGAATAGAAAGGTATTACGAAGACGTATTACACGGAACGCCGGGTTATGAAAAGGTTGAAGTCAACAGCCGAGGGCGTATTGTCCGACAACTTAACCAGCATCCACCGAAAGCAGGCGAGGATATCTATTTATCTATTAACCTTAAATTGCAGCTTTATATTGAGCAATTACTCGCTGGACGTAAAGCAGCCGTAGTTGCTATTGATCCGAATAATGGTGAGATTTTAGCCTTGGTTTCTAGCCCAAGCTATGATTCCAATCCATTTGTAGGCGGAATATCAAGTAGTAAATATAGCGAATTGCTTAAAGATCCAAATAAGCCTCTTTTTAATCGGGCTTTACTGGGCGCTTATCCGCCTGCTTCGACAGTGAAACCTTTTATTTCTATTGCGGCTTTAAGTGAAGGTGTTATTTCACCAAAAAGTGTGGTTAACGATCCCGGTTGGTGGCAATTACCTGGTACTGAACGACGTTATCGAGACTGGCTTAAATGGGGGCATGGTCGCGTTGATGTATTAAGAGCGATTGAAGAATCAGTTGATACCTACTTTTATCAAGTTGCCTATGATATGGGGATTGATCGCTTAAATTTATGGATGACTAAATTTGGTTATGGTGAGCGAACAGGTATTGATATATCACCAAACGAAGAAACTCGTGCGGTTATGCCGAGCCGTGAATGGAAAATGAAGCGCCATAAAAAGTCTTGGTTACAAGGCGATACCATTCCAGTTGGTATCGGTCAAGGTTATTGGACGGCAACCCCAATCCAAATGGCAAAAGCATTAACGACCTTGATCAATAATGGTAAAACTTACACACCACATTTTTTATTATATAAAAAGAGTGATATTTTAAATTCAAATGAACATCAACCAATAGTTAATCCTGAAAATTATATCGAAACAAATAGCTTAGTTGATGTCAACCCAACTTATTGGTCACTTGCTAAAGAAGGTATGAACCGTGTCATGTTTGGATCACGAGGAACGGCACGTAAGATTTATGCTGATGCAAAATATCAGGCAGCAGGTAAATCAGGTACCGCACAAGTTTACGGTTTGAAACAAGATGAAATCTATAATGCGCATAAGATCCCTGAGCATTTACGCGATCACGCATTATTTATTGCCTATGCCCCTTACGATAAGCCAAAAATTGCATTAGCCATTGTTTTAGAAAATGGTGGGGGCGGAAGCTCAAACGGTGGTGCGGTAGCGCGTAAAATCTTAGATTTTTACCTTATTGGTAATAATTCAACAGAGCTAGATGAACTATCATCCAATACAGGAATAGAGGACTAATGATGAATAATATCAAAAAGAGTTTTTGGCAAAAAATACATATTGATCCCCTGTTCTTTTTATTTATTACATTATTGCTTGCTTATAGCCTTTATATTCTTTGGAGTGCAACTGGGCAAAGTATTGATATGATACAAAAGCGAGTAATACAAATATTGCTTGGATTTATTGTAATGATTGTACTAGCTCAGTTTTCACCCAGAACCTATGAAAAGTGGGCACCATATCTATATGTCGTTTGTATTTTGATTCTATTATTAGTGGATATTTTTGGTTATACCAGTAAAGGCGCACAACGTTGGTTAGATTTAGGTATTTTGCGGTTTCAACCTTCCGAAATAGCCAAAATAGCGGTGCCATTAATGGTTGCCAAATTTATTCATCGTGACGGATGTCCGCCACCATTAAACACCACCTTACAAACACTTGCTATTATTGGCGTACCGACGTTACTTGTTGCGATGCAGCCCGATTTAGGTACCGCAATTTTGATTGTCATGTCAGGCATTTTTATTATCTTTTTAGCGGGCATGAACTGGCGCTATATTCTTGTTGCGCTCATTTTAATAGCAATATTTTTACCGATTATGTGGTTCTTTTTAATGCATGATTATCAACAAAAACGCGTATTAATGCTGATCAACCCTGAGCTTGATCCAAGTGGGGCTGGCTATCATATTATTCAATCGAAAATAGCAATTGGATCGGGCGGTATATGGGGTAAAGGTTGGCTTGAAGGTACACAATCGCAACTTGAATTTTTACCTGAGAGGCATACCGATTTTATCTTTTCAGTTATTGCTGAAGAGTTTGGTTTTGTTGGATCTATCGTTTTACTGATCCTATTTTTATGCTTAATTGTGCGCGGGCTGATTATTGCTACGCAAGCCCAAACCACATTTGGGCGAATCTTATCGGGTGGGCTAATTTTAGTGTTTTTTGTTTATGTGTTTATTAATATAGGTATGGTCAGTGGAATCTTACCTGTAGTTGGTGTACCATTACCACTCATAAGCTATGGGGGCTCATCTTTAGTCGTATTAATGGCAAGTTTTGGCATTATGATGTCTATTCACACACATCGATATATGTTATCTAAAAATATTTAACGGAATTTAAATAAATGACAAAGAAATTTAAATTATCTTTTGCTTTTTTCGTGCTTACAGTTTGTTCATCAGCATCGGCCGAAATGGCATTTCCTATTCCAGCTATTCCACAGTTAGATGCTGAATCTTATATTTTAATCGATGCAAAATCAGGTGAAATTTTAGCGCAATATAATGCTGAACAGCAGCGCGATCCGGCAAGTCTAACAAAAATGATGACCAGCTATGTGGTGGGTCAAGCGCTACAGACAGGGCGCATTAAAAATGATGATATGGTTGTGGTTAGCAAAGACGCATGGGCGACAGGTAACCCTGTGTTAAAAGGGTCATCATTAATGTTTTTAGAAGTCGGTAAAACGGTATCGGTTTCTGATCTTAACAAAGGCATCATTATCCAATCTGGTAACGATGCGTGTATTGCAATGGCAGAGCATGTTGCTGGCAGCCAAGGTGCTTTTGTTAATTTAATGAATGATTACGCCAAAAAAATTGGACTAAATCATACCCATTTTGAAACTGTACACGGACTTGATGCCCCAGGCCAATATACAACAGCCAAAGATATGGCCTTTTTAGGACAAGCATTAATTCGTGATTTACCTGAAGAATATTCCATTTATAAACAAAAAGAATTTACCTATACCCTATCAAAACCCCAACTTAATCGAAATGGCTTACTTTGGGATACTACATTAAATGTAGATGGCATTAAAACAGGCCACACCAATGCAGCAGGTTACAATTTAGTTGCTTCAGCGGTTGATGGCAATACTCGTTTAATTTCAGCGGTACTGGGTGGTCGAACCTTTAAAGGTCGTGAAGAAGAAAGTAAAAAGTTATTAGTCTGGGGATTTCGCTTTTTTGAAACCGCAAACCCTATAAAAGCAGGTACGCCATTAGCGACCGAAACGGTTTGGTATGGTGACGAAAATAAAGTTCAATTAGGTGCGATTAATGGATCTTATATTACTGTACCAAAAGGCCGCTCTGCAGATGTGCAAGTTGAATATAAAATTGATGATTATATTTATGCCCCAATAACTAAAGGTACTACAGTGGGTAAAATGCAGTTTCTATTAGATGGTAAAGTGATTAGCGAACAACCTCTGGTTACTTTACAAAACATCGAAGAAACAGGATTTTTCGGTGGTATATGGGATTGGATCTGCCTACAATGTCATAAGTTATTCAGCTAGTTTTTATTATCATTGTTCTGTAAGCGTCTGCTTACAGAACAACCTACCCCCCTCAAAAATAATCTAATATAAAAAATCACTACTCAAAAACCGCCATAAAAAATATTGATTTTATTTATTTTTGTTAAACAAGCAATGAAAGCTTAATAAAGCTTACCTACATATAAATAACGATAATTAGCTTTGCTAACAGCTAATAAATACAAATAAAGCTGGCAATCTTATACTATTTATGGTATAAAACGCGCGCTATATTTCATATTATTTTTTTGTAAAAGTAATGATGAATAAAAGCATTAAATTTAATGATTAATTAACGTTATAACACACACATATCATTACACTTTTCCGGGGTGCCTTTTACCTTGTGTAATTAGGTCGGTTAAAGCGGATATGTGGAGGCATAACCCCAACGTCAAAATGAGGAAATCATGACTACAGTATCAATGCGCGATATGTTGCAAGCGGGTGTACACTTTGGACACCAAACTCGTTATTGGAACCCAAAAATGAAACCATTTATTTTTGGTGCACGCAACAAAGTTCATATTATCAATCTTGAAAAAACAGTACCATTGTTCAACGAAGCATTAGCTGAATTAAACAAGGTTGCCGCTCGTAAAGGTAAAATTTTATTTGTTGGTACAAAGCGTGCAGCTAGCGAAGCAATCAAACAAGCAGCTGAAAGTTGTGGACAATACTACGTTAATCACCGTTGGTTAGGTGGTATGTTGACTAACTGGAAAACAGTACGTCAATCAATTAAACGTCTAAAAGATTTAGAAACACAAGCTAGTGATGGCACATTTGATAAATTAACCAAAAAAGAAGCACTTATGCGTGCTCGTGAAATGGCTAAATTAGAAAATAGCTTGGGCGGAATTAAAAATATGGGTGGCTTACCTGATGTGATCTTTGTGATTGGTGCAGACCACGAACATATCGCTATCAAAGAAGCTAACAATTTAGGTATTCCAGTCATTGCTATTGTTGATACTAACTCAGATCCTGATGGAATTGATTACATCGTACCAGGTAATGATGATGCAATCCGTGCAATTCAATTATATGCTAATGCAGTTGCTGAAGCAGTACGTTCTGGTCGTGAGCAAAACCAATCTCCAGTATCTGAAGAAAGCTTCGTAGAAGAAGCTCCAGCAGCAGAGTAATAAACTCAAATATTTTCAGGGTTGATATTTAGTAATATCGACCCATTCTAATGAAAATCATCACAATGGTTAAATAGAGGATTAAAAAATGGCTGAAGTTACCGCTTCTATGGTAAAAGAACTGCGCGAAAGAACTGGCGCAGGTATGATGGAATGTAAAAAGGCATTAGTTGAAGCTAATGGCGATATCGAACTTGCAATTGACAACATGCGTAAATCAGGTCAAGCAAAAGCCGCTAAAAAAGCGGGTCGTGTTGCGGCTGAAGGTGTTATTATTTCTAAAATCTCTGCGGATAAAAAATTTGGTATTATCTTAGAAGTAAACTGCGAAACAGACTTTGTTGCGAAAGATGCAGGCTTCTTAGCATTTAGTGATAAAGTTGCTGAAGCAGCATTAACTGAACGCACTAGTGATATTGCTGCACTGCAAGCTAAATTTGAAGAAGAGCGCACAGCTTTAGTTGCTAAAATTGGTGAAAACATCGGTATTCGTCGCGTTGCACAAATTGCTGGTGATGTTGTCGGTAGTTACCAACACGGTGCGCGTATTGGTGTATTAGTTGCAGCTAATGGCGCTGATGATGAATTAGTTAAACATATTGCAATGCACATTGCTGCAAGCAAACCAGAATATGTTGATCCAAGCAATGTTCCAGCTGATGTTGTTGAACATGAACGTAACATTCAAATCGATATCGCAATGAAATCAGGTAAACCACGTGAAATCGCTGAAAAAATGGTTGCAGGCCGTATGCGTAAATTCACAGGTGAAGTATCACTAACAGGTCAACCATTTGTTATGGATCCTTCTAAAACAGTTGGCGAATTATTAAAAGAAAAGAGCGCAGCAGTTGCTTCATTCATCCGTTTTGAAGTGGGTGAAGGTATTGAAAAAGTCGAAGTTGACTTTGCAGCTGAAGTTGCTGCAATATCGAAACAATCTTAATTGTTTCATAAAAACCGCCGTTAAGGCGGTTTTGTTTATCTACAAAATATTTTAAAATTACTGCAGGTTAATTTTTTAGCTTCTTGAGTAATTAAACAACGAAATAGTGAGACTTCAATATGGTGACCCCTTTCTATAAACGTATTCTTCTTAAACTCAGTGGCGAAGCACTACAAGGTGACGAAGGTTTTGGTATTGATGCAACCGTTCTAGATCGCATGGCGCAAGAAATCAAAGAACTGATTGAAATGAATGTTCAAGTCGCTGTTGTTATTGGGGGTGGTAATCTATTTCGGGGTGCAGGGCTTGCTAAAGCGGGAATGAACCGCGTTGTTGGCGATCATATGGGAATGCTAGCAACTGTAATGAATGGTCTTGCGATGCGAGATGCGTTACACCGAATTGAAGTTAATGCCCGTTTAATGTCAGCCATTCCATTAAATGGTGTATGTGATGATTATCGCTGGACCGAAGCGATTAGCTTGCTCCGTCATGGTAGAGTGGTTATCTTGTCTGCTGGTACAGGCAATCCCTTTTTCACCACCGATTCAGCAGCTTGTTTACGCGGTATTGAAATTGAAGCTGATGTTGTTTTAAAAGCCACCAAAGTTGATGGTGTTTATTCAGCCGATCCTGTTAAAGATCCAACAGCAACACTTTATAAAACATTAAGTTATGATAAAGTACTTGATGATGAACTTAAAGTGATGGATTTAGCTGCATTCACATTAGCAAGAGATCATAATCTACCCATTTGTGTCTTTAATATGAATAAACCTGGTGCATTGCGTCGCGTTATTTTAGGTGAACAAGAAGGGACATTAATTAATAACAAAGCAACAGTAACCATTTAATTATCTTTATTTTAAATAAGGCTTTTATTATGTTAAACGAGATTCAAAAAGAAGCGCAAACGCGCATGGAAAAAAGCATTGATGCGTTTCAAAATCATATTTCTAAAGTTCGAACAGGTCGTGCATCACCAAGCTTATTAGATGGTATTATGGTTGAATATTACGGCAGCCCAACGCCACTTCGTCAACTAGCTAACATTGTTGCTGAAGATGCAAGAACGCTAGCTATCACAGTATTTGATAAATCATTAACTCCTGCTATTGAAAAAGCAATTTTAACGTCTGATTTAGGGTTAAACCCAGCATCAGCAGGTACCGTTATTCGTGTACCATTGCCACCATTAACAGAAGAACGCCGTCGTGATTTAACTAAAATTGTTCGTAACGAAGCGGAACAAGGTCGAGTATCTATCCGTAATATTCGCCGTGATGCCAACGATCAAATAAAAGCGTTACTAAAAGATAAAGAAATTTCAGAAGATGATGAGCGTAAAGCACAAGATTTAATCCAAAAAGCGACAGATGCCGCAATTAAAAAATTAGATGCAGTGCTTGCCGATAAAGAAAAAGAGTTAATGGAATTCTAATTCTTCTACTTTTTCCCTTTCCTTCCAAACGCTCTGTTTTATAAAGCAGAGCGTTTTTTTCCATTGAAAACTAATTTTTATACTGAAACCTATTTTAGGTTGGAAAATACCAAATAAGTAATCTAAATTTTTATTGGTTAGATAGGAAAAATCTTTTTCTTGTTAATCATAAGCAATAATTTATAATGATTAATTACTGGACGTCCGATATTACTATCGCTTAGTGATTTTATGTATTATTCAATTCTGTATAAGGATTATCAACGATGGCAAAATCTAATGTACCTGCAACAAAAGGCACAATGATATTAGATAAGCTAATACAGATTCTTTTTTCTGAACGAATTTTCGAAGGTTGTGAAGAATTTGAGTTTCGTAAAGATTTGAAGCCTTTTCCTCAAGGAGACTTAATTGGGGATCAATTGTGGGCATTTTTTTATGCTTGTAAGGGAGATGTTTCAGCTGCATTATCGCTATTTGAAAAATCTTTTTCTTATAATGAACCCTATTTTATGATGAATTATATAACCTATTTATTTAATATAGGTTTCATTAAAAAACATATTGCAGAAATTATTAGAGCAAATAATCAAATTTCAAATAACTCTAATTTTTTAATATATTTGTTTGATGCATATTTATGGAATGGTAATTTTGAGGGAATTAATAAAGTATATCAAGAACTTGATAAATTAAATAAAAAAGATGTTATTTCTGAGTTATCTCAACGCCTTGATTCATTGCGTCAATTTCAAAGTAATTTAAAATTGAGTGATGAAAATATGCAATTTTTACTTAAAACTTTTCTTGATATAGCAGATACCTATCGGTTATCACATTCTCAAATCTGTTGTGAGTATTATCCTGACGATGATATTAATATTATGATACTAACAACCAACGAAACTGATTTTGTACGTTTGGCTAAAATAGATGGTGAGTTGGCTGATAAAATTGCTGAAAATGAACTCCTTCATGATAAGGCTTTCGGCGTCTCTATTCGTTATCTAAAATCAGAATATCAAGTTATTACTTAGGGGGTTGAAAGGAAGTGCCAGTAAACTGTAAAGACTTTCTCTCTTTTGCTGAAGATTCATTAAAACGGAATGATGAAATTGGTTATCGTAATGCAATTGCTAGAGCGTATTATAGTTGTTACCACGCTATCTTATCTTCAATCAATTTTAGATTACCTAAAGATGAACCTTCTCATAAAAGTGTGACCGATTATTTAGCTGCTCCGGGTAAAGATGAAGCCATTCCAAGAATGAAATTAATTTCTTTAAGGGCAAGATTGTTAGAACAAAAAGCACTTAGAATTAAATGTGATTACCATTTACAAGAAACATTAGACAAAAAAGAAGCCGAACTTAGTATAGCTAAAGCTAGAAAATTTATACAAGATATAGAAGAAGTTATACCTTTATCAAACGATTCAGCGCCAAACTCTTAACTATTAATACCTTTAAAAATAGTCCATTTAAAACAATAGAAAGTCCCCCAATGATAACGGTAAAAAAGCATTTAAAAATGTAAGATAGACAGATGTAATTAACTATTATTCAACAAAAAACAAACTAAATATCCTCAACAAAACGGGCTTATACCCCATGCCTTTAAGGCATATATAACTATAAAATATAAGTATTTTACATAGATTGATGAAGTGCCTATACTTTTTTGAAGTTAGCTATTTAAACTATTTCTGCTTGTGTTATCCACTCTGATCTTATCTATATAGATAAGTTGGTTTTTGGTTTAGAGGCATTTTACTGGCCAAGGTTTCAACGTTAATGCCGCTATGGAGCTAGTTGAATAAAAGGTACTTTATGTAATGAAAACACTATTATCGTGTCAGGGAGAACCAGAAAAAACATCCCATTGGTCTGCTGTTTTTTCATTATTTATGGGGGTAACCAGTCTTATTGTGGCTGAGTTTATTCCTATTAGTTTGTTAACGCCTATTGCACAAACATTAAATATTACTGAAGGAATGGCAGGGCAAACGGTCACTGCTGTGGGTATTTTTGCTGTTATTGCAAGTTTGACATTGGCGCCATTAACAAAAAAAATAAATAGACGGTTAGTATTATTAACGCTCTCTATTTTATTGGTGATTGCTAATATATTGGTCGCATTTACCCCTAATTATATCATTCTATTGATAGGGCGCTGCATATTGGGGATATGTGTTGGTGGCTTTTGGTCTATGGCTTCAGCGGTAACGCTACAACTTGTACCGGCAAAAGATATATCTCGTGCATTAAGCATTATCTATGCTGGTGTTTCAGTGGCAACGATTATTTCGCTACCATTAGCAAGCTATTTAGGCAATCTGATTGGTTGGCGAAATATCTTTTTGTTATCGGCATTACTGGGGGTTATTGCCTTTATTTGGCAATTTATAGCATTGCCTACTTTACCTGCACAGCAAGGTAATAGTTTTAACAATATGTTTTTTCTCTTAAAACAAAGCTGGATAACGATAGGAATAGTAGCCACGATATTTAGTTATGGGGGATATCATATATTTTTCACATACTTAAGACCATTTTTAGAACATAATCTTGCCTTACAAACAAATACTCTCTCTACACTTTTACTTCTATTTGGCATTGCTAATTGTATTGGTACCGTTATTGCCGGTTTTGTGATGGGTAAACAATTTAAAATAACGATGATAGTTGTTCATTTTATTTTATTGATGCTTGCTATTATTTTAATGTTTATCAATAAAAATATAACATTCAATATGTTAATCGTTATTGTTTGGGGGTTGATGTTTGGTTTTATTCCGGTAGGTTGGTCTACTTGGATTGTACGTACACTTGCCGATAAAGCCGAAATGATGGGCGGATTATCTGTTGCGGCGATTCAATTTTCTATCGGATTGGCAGCGGCAATGGGAGGCATCATCTTTGATCATAAGGGGATGCAAGGTATATTTTTTAGTTCTGCGCTAATTTTTTTATGTGCCTTGATATTAATTAAACTCAGCTTTTGGTTATTTACTCGTGTAACAGGACATCCTATTGCATAGTAATATTTTTTGCAATTGATTGAAAATATTAAATTAAAATTCACTTATTAAAAGGATCACATTAATGAAAAAGGTTTTATTTTATTTCAAAGATAGTACTGCTTTAATCGTCTTTTTAAGTCTTTTTGGGTTATTTTTATCACCATCAGTAATGGGAGCCGATATGTCTAACAATGCGAATAATTTTTATCAAAGCGATAATGTCACTATGCAAAAAGTTAGTTTTCTAAATCAATATAAAATGAGCGTGGTTGGAAATTTATTTATGCCTAAAACGCTTGATCCAAAAAATAAATATCCAGCCATTATTGTTGGACATCCAATGGGTGCGGTTAAAGAACAAAGTGCCAATTTATATGCGACTAAAATGGCTGAACAAGGCTTTATTACATTAGCCATTGACTTATCTTTTTGGGGCGAGAGTGAGGGGCAGCCGCGTAATGTTGTATTGCCCGATATATATGCAGAAGATTTCAGTGCTGCAGTTGATTATTTAGGTACTCAAACTTTTGTGGATCGTCACAATATTGGCGTAATTGGTGTTTGTGGTAGTGGTAGTTTTGTTATTAGTGCCGCTAAAATTGATCCACGTTTAAAAGCTATTGCAACGGTAAGTATGTACGATATGGGTTCGGCCAATCGCCATGCTCTTCACCATTCGTTAACACTTGAACAGCGAAAACAGATCACTAAACAGGCGGCAGAACAACGTTATGTTGAATTTACCGGTGGTCAGACATTATATACAAGTGGTACGGTCAATAAAGGGCAACTCAAACCAGAAGATGGTCCAATTGCCCATGAATTTTACGATTTTTATCGTACGCCTCGTGGTGAATATACGCCAGCCAGTTCAACGCCAGAACTAACGACTCACCCAACATTAACCAGTAATGTAAAATTTATGAACTTCTATCCATTTAACGATATTGAAACCATTTCACCACGACCAATGTTATTTATCACAGGTGATCAGGCTCATTCTAAAGAGTTCAGTGAAGATGCTTATAATCGCGCAATAGAGCCGAAAGAACTCTATTATGTAAAAGGAGCTGGGCATGTTGATCTTTATGATCGAATCGATTTAATCCCTTTTGATAAATTAACAACCTTTTTTAAAACGCATTTAAAATAGCCATTAATTTTTAATGAAATGTTGTCCCATAGCAAAGGGAGTAAGAATTTACGAAGCTCCCTTGCTTTTGCTCATCATTATAACATAGCAGATGAATATCAAAAATGTTCTTTTAGCTGTTTTAAAAACAGTTCAGCAACTTTAGAAAATACATGATATTTTTTCCAGACAATATTCACATCTACTTTCAATTTTGGATATAAAGGTCTAAAACAAAGCGGGTTATTGCCTGTTGTATTAATCAGTTTATCTAAACACAAGGCATATCCGATATGTTGTTCAACCATTAATGCGGCATTAAATATTAAGTTATATGTTGCAATAATATTTAATTTGTCATAGTTTCGTTTAAACCATTGTTCAATGCTATCACTAACATATTTTTGTTGGGAAACAATCAGTGGTAATGACCATAAATCAGATGGAGAAATGACCTCAAGGTTTGCCAACGCACAATCTTTTCTCATTAATACTCCCCATGTATCTTGTTGAGGAAGGCACAATGATTCATATTTTGTTAGATGAGTCGGTTCAATTAACACACCAAAATCAAGTAATCCCTTATCAATACGTTCGGTGACATCATTTGCATTACCACTATAAATATGGATGCGGATGTGTGGGTAAACCTCTTGCATTGATTTAATCACATTCACTACCAACTTCATTGCATCGGTTTCACCACAACCAATATAAATATCACCACTAATACTTTCGGTGGGTGCTTGAAACTCTTCTTCTGTTTTATGCACAAGTTCCAGTATTTCCTCGGCACGTTTACGTAATCGTATTCCTTCATCGGTCAAGGTAATTCGCCTACTGCCGCGAATAAATAGGGGGGTGCCAAGCGTTTGTTCTAATTCCATGAGCTGACGAGATAAGGTAGGTTGAGTTAAATGCAAATGGTTAGCGGCAGCGGTAATACTTTCTTCCTTAGCAAGCGCAAGAAAATAACGTAAAATTTTTATATCTATCATTTTCTTTTCCCATCATTCTTGTTTAACAATTATTTGATTTTTATGTTTAAAATATGTATGTCAGAAAATGACGTGTGTTTACTTTTCATTATTAACATAATCTTTTAAAAATCATCAGATGTTTTATCACAAATCACCTAAGTTGGATAGGTTACTCTTTGTTACCACTCGGTATTGCCGAGCGAGTTAATTGGCATAGAACATTTGGCAAAAGTCAAATAAGCTTTGGACTTACACAGATAAGTGTTTCAGGTGGTTTTTTAAATGCCAATTAGTAAATGAAACGGAGGCAATAAATAAAAAAACATATAAAATCAATATGTTGATTAAATTGTTGATGGTTTTTTGTTAAAAATCGGTCAGAAAACGTGCTGATTTTATTAAAGTTTTTATTCGGTGTTTTTTATTCAAAAAACATTCTCCACAACACGCCACCAAAAGCTTAACTTTACTCACTTAACAAATCTTTACAAAATTTTAACAAAAAAACTAGCGCATTCTTAATCATCCAGTTACAATCTAAAATCCTTCAAAGCAAGGGAAAGCTCATTAGTTGAGTGGTTAATTATAAAGAAACAAAAAACAAGTAATTACTTGACGGGATAATCGAAATGCGTTACCATGTATGGCATCTTGCCTGCCAAATCTACGATATAAATTTTTTTCAATTTCATCATAGTCAGAAACAGACACAATTCTTATTTTTATCACCTAAGTCATTTTGCGTAGCGAAGCTGTGTTTATCGGCAGGACTGTCGTTGAGGTCTAGGTTTAAGTTTAAGCCTTTATCGTTATTATCAAGGTATTCATTGGTCTTTGCACCGTTGTTGTTATTGCCGTGTTCGTTTGATACACAAGCGTTATCGGCGCAAACCACAAAGGCAATTGCGGGCAGTGCGCCTTATTTAACGTTTGATGGAGGTCGAACTAAGGTAACTTCAAATGATGATTTATTGAATATTATTTTGCCGGATGGTACAAAGGTCACCCCTTCATCCAATACTTCAAGTGCAACAAATCCGATACTGATAAGGAATGGAAGTACTTTTGATGATATACACATGGTGCTGCCGCTAGGGGCAAACACAGTGAGTTTAAGCGACTTAATTACTCAAGGCAATTGGGGGGATGATGATGGTGATGGTCAGGGTACTAATGGTGTTACGGCAACAGGGAGTATATCGGTGAGTTTTACTGATAAGAATGGCAGTACAGTAAGTCGTAGCGATACATTAGATATATGTAGTGCACCTTATAAGGTAATATTACGTAGTACAAATGGTAATTTAACTACTCAGTATGGTATACCGAATAGTAGGCTTTTCAGAGGTAGTGGGGTAACGTATTATATCAATCCAAATTCACCGCCTAAAGTTTGTTACGCAAGGCCGAATCTTGATGAACGCAATGGTACAGCTAACATGTGGAAGGGTTCTAAGGGTTTTTTAGTTCAGTCAACACGTTTGTCATCTTATGGACTTAATTTCCCTACTACGGGTGCCGATGGATTGTTTTTTGATTTAGATATAGTTGGGGGTGATGCAAGTCAGTTGACTTGGTCTTCGGTTCCTCATGGTGATATAACTGCTACTGTCACATGGGTAAAACCAAACGATAATGATACATGGATTTCTGATAGATCCCAATATGTAACACGGGTAACGTTAAGAGGCCCTAGGGCGGATAGCGCTCAGATACAGTCAGATAGTCCTAGTCCACTTCGTAAACCTATTTTACCGCAGCTCATTGAATTAGAGGGTAGGGATAAAAGTGGTAATGTGGTGAAGTATGGTTTTGTATTGCAGAAGTGGTTTGTCAATCGAGGGAATTATAAGGATACTCCTTCAGGTCAAACTACATGGTGTAGTAGTTTGGGCTATCGTCTGTCTAGGATAAGGGATTTAACCAATGCAAAATGTGGTGTACGGGCGGATGATGGGTTTCCATGTGTAGATGGGATAGATAGCGCCACGCCGTCGTCAGGTACTACGAATTACCAGCGTCATATAGGTGCAGGGTTTTTCACGGAGTGGGGCAGCATGGGCAATTACGCCGATGCGGGCTTCCGCATTTTTACTGGCTACTGGACGAGTGATGCAATATACGACACTAATTTTGATGTCAACTCGAGTAATGGTTACGTCTACAGATACCGCGGCGGCAAACATCCTGCTGTTTGTACTACTCCTTAGTTAGGGGGTGGAGGGCGCTTATGGAGCAAATAGAGGGTAATATAACAAAGAAACAAGCCTTCGCGCAGTTTAGGCTTCCCATTAGCTTGCGCTTGTTGCCACTGAAAGAAATATAATTTCCTATATTAATAACAACGTGCACAAAAATAAGCATAGGGCTCTTTTAAAAATCCCTCAAGCGAGGGATTGATTTCGATTAATGGATTAAGCTATCAAGTGGGATATTAAACAGATGATTAAATCTTTTAATCACTGGTCGCGTTAATTTACGTTTGTCGTTTAATCTTTCATAAACTTGATTCGGTCATCCAATTGCTTGGGAAAGGTCTTTTACCGTTAGGTCTTGTTGTTCCATTCTAAATTTAATTGCTACCACGGCTGTGGGTGGCTCAATGTGGTAATTTTCATTTTCGTATTCTAACATTGTATCACAGACAAGCGATATGGCGCTTATATCATAAAGAACAGATAACCGTTATTCAATTTGGTTAAATGTTTATGGTCAGTCGTCCGACCATTTATAAAGTGCTAAAGAAAGTCAGGTTGAAGCTATTTATTCCTTTAGCTAGTAAGAATGAACGTTCCAAGGTTATTTTGTTTGTCTTATTCCTGCATCAGAGTGCGCCGATAACTAAGTGAGGTCAGCATGCCAAACAGGAATGTTTGACGAGGCGTTGACATGAATGTTATTTCTTTCACAAAAAGTCTAAAACATCTAAAATCCAACTGTTTTCCAATGACCTCTACCACAAGTCTTAAAATCACACGCGACTTTTTAAACACTATTTTTATCTGTACTATTTCAAATAATTACGCCATAATGTTATAAAAATAACAGTACTTGGCTATATTTGTTATTTTTATAACATCTCTATTTATTTGCAGACTAACAATATTTAATTAAACATTATTACAAAGACATTTTAAGGATCTCGTTATGAGTTATGCAAAGTATATTGATCATACTTTACTCGCAATGAATGCGACGGAAGATCAAATTCGTAAGCTTTGTGATGAAGCTAAGGAATATCATTTTTATTCGGTTTGTGTAAATTCAGGCTATGTGCCTTTAGCGGCAAGTTTACTTAACGGTAGTGATGTAAAAGTGTGTGCGGTGGTTGGCTTTCCACTTGGTGCTATGCTGACTAGCGCTAAAGCGTTTGAAACCGAAATGGCGGTTAAAGCTGGCGCACAAGAAATCGATATGGTTATTAATGTAGGTTGGTTAAAAAGCAATGATTTTGATGCCGTTAAACAGGATATCGAAGCGGTGTTTAAAGCTTGTGGCGTTGTGCCATTAAAAGTCATTTTAGAAACCTGTTTATTAACCAAAGAAGAAATTGTTAAAGTTTGTACAATTTGTAAAGAAATTGGCGTTGCATTTGTGAAAACTTCAACCGGCTTTAGCGTGTCGGGTGCAACTGTTGAGGATGTTAAATTAATGCGTGATACTGTAGGTAAAGAGATGGGCGTTAAAGCATCGGGCGGTATTCGCGATCGTGCAACTGCTGAAAAAATGATTCAAGCAGGTGCAACGCGTTTAGGTGCAAGCGCAGGCATTGCTATTGTATCGGGTGATACCACATCATCAAGCAGTTATTAATCAATAAACTTATCAATAAGCGACTTTATGTCGCTTATTGATATTGATGGAATCTGAATGGAAACGCAATCGCAAAAAAGAATTAATGACCTCATTCAAATTTTAAAAAAAACAGATAAGATTCATTTAAAACAGGCAGCTAAGTTGTTAGCGGTTTCCGAAATGACCATCCGACGAGATTTAAATAACATTCCTACTGCATTAATTGTTTTAGGCGGTTATATTGTCAGTGAAGTTCGTCATCAAGCAACGCAATATTTTGTTTCCGATCAGCAAGATAAACAAGTTAACGAAAAGCTACATATTGCTAAACTAGCTAGCAAACTTGTTTTTGCAAACGATACCGTCTTTTTTGATTGCGGTACCACAATCCCTTTTATCATTGATGCTATTGATGATGAAATAACTTTTACCGCTATCTGCTATTCATTAAACGCATTTTTAGCATTACAAAATAAACCTAATTGTAAGACAATTTTATGTGGTGGTTATTATCAGGTTAATAATGCTATTTTTACCGCTATTGGACAGCATTGCCAATTAAATTCGATTTGCCCAAATAAAGCGTTTATTTCTGCTGCTGGGGTTGATATATCACGAGGCGTCACTTGTTACCATTTTGATGAACTTGATATGAAGTTGCAAGCTATGAAACAATCTGAACAGCGTATTTTGATTGCCGATCATACTAAATTTAGTCAAGTCAAGCCGGCTTTTATTAGTGAATTAACGCTGTTTAATCAAATTATTACCGATAAAGCCCCGACTAAAGAATTTATCTCTTTTTTCAATAACCATAATTTAAAACTAATGTATTAATATGAAAAATATCACAATTTTAGGTTCGACTGGTTCAATTGGTTGCAGTACGCTAGCGGTTATTGCTCAAAATCCTCATTTGTTTAAGGCATATGCCTTAGTGGGTGGCAATAATGTTGCCAAAATGACTGAGCAATGTTTGGCATTTAAGCCTAAATACGTTGCTATGGCAACAGCGCAAGCGGCTAAGGAGCTAAGAGCAAATCTTGTTAATCTAAAATTGGATATTGAAGTGTTAAGCGGTGAACAAGCCATTTGTGATTTAGCGCAGTTGCCCGAAGTCGAGCAAGTGATGGCCGCTATCGTTGGTGCTGCTGGGCTAAAACCAACCCTTGCGGCAATTAAAAAAGGTAAACGTATTTTGCTTGCTAATAAAGAATCACTTGTGACTTGTGGGCATCTGTTTATGCAAGCGGTTAAAGAGTATGGCGCTGAACTGTTGCCTGTGGATAGTGAACATAACGCGATTTTTCAAAGTTTGCCAATGACGGTACAGCATAATTTAGGTTTTGCTAATTTGGCTGAACAGGGTATTACTAAAATAGTTTTAACGGGTTCTGGTGGGCCATTTCGCGATTGGGAAATAGATAAGCTTGCATCGGTTACGCCAGCGCAAGCGGTTGCACATCCTAACTGGTCGATGGGTAAAAAGATTTCTGTGGATTCGGCAACCATGATGAATAAAGGACTTGAGTATATCGAAGCTCGTTGGTTATTTAATGCAAGTGCCGACGAAATGGAAATTATTATTCATCCGCAATCGATTATTCACTCCATGGTACGTTACCAAGATGGTAGTGTGGTGGCAGAACTAGGTGTGCCTGATATGTGTACGCCGATTGCTTATGCTATGTCTTACCCCAAACGGGTTGCTTCAAGTGTACCGCCTTTGGATTTTTGTCAAATTTCGGCTTTAACGTTTACACAGCCTGACTTTAATCGTTATCCTTGTTTAAAATTGGCAATAGAAGCGTCCAATCAAGGGCAAGCTGCCACAACGGCACTTAACGCAGCCAATGAAATTGCGGTAGAAGCATTTTTGCAACATGAAATTGGTTTTATGGATATTGCCAAAAATGTAGCAAAAGTATTAGATCAATTAGCTTTCCCTGAGCCAAGGACAATTGATGAGGTTTTTATGATTGATCAGTGGGCAAGATCGCAATGTGGCGAGCACTAAAGACGATTTGATTTTTATAAACAGTGAATTAAATAGGCAATAAGGGCAGCTGGGCACAATTTTATTTTGAAAATGTGGTTGGCTGCCCTTATTCATGCTTTTCTTGACTAAGCGATTTGTTTAGCCGTTAATGTTGGATTATCGCTAATAAATGATTGTAAAAATGTGCTATCGGGTAGTGCTGTTAACGCGCCTTTTTGGGTTGTCGCTAAGGCACCGCAAGCACTAGCTATCGTCATCATGCTTTCTAACATGAGTTTATCTTCAGGCATTCCTGATGAGGCAATACTACTAAGTAGTCCTGCTACAAAGGCATCACCCGCACCGGTGGTATCAATACTATTTACTTGGTACGAATCAAAAGAAAATGTTTTACCTTGCCATAATACAATACTGCCATCTTTACCTTTAGTGATTAACTTTAATGGTGCTTTATAGTGCTGTTGTAGTTTACTTAATGCTTCATGCCAGTCATTGCATTGCGTGAGCCAAAATAGTTCTTCATCTGATAGTTTAAGGATATCGGCATCATGACAAAATTGAGTAATAGTTGTGCGCATTTCATCTTTATTTGCCCACATCTGCTCACGCAAGTTAACATCGAAGCTAATTAAGCCATTTTTAGCGGTAAGGTTTTCAATGGCAGTTTTAAGCGTTTGCCGACAAGTGTGGCCGACTAGCGCCAAAGAGCAAAAATGTAAAATATCTTGGTTAAAATCAGGTATCGCTTGCTGAGACAAAAATTGATCAGCAGAAGGTGAAACCAAAAAAGTAAAACTTCGCTCTCCATTTTGACCTAAATCAACAACAACGGTACTTGTTTTATGGTGATCATCCTTTTCAAGGCTTTGGCAATCAACATGATATTCAAGAAACGTTTTTTCCATAAAATGACCAAAAGGATCATTTCCCACTCGGCCAATAAAAGCGGAAGGTAACCCTAATTTTGCAATACCAATTGCGACATTAGCAGGTGCGCCGCCAGCACAAGCTTTATAATTCATATCACCAAATGGCAATAAATCAATAACAGCATCTCCAAGAGACCAAACTTTAGTATTATTCATTTTTTACTCGATTATAATTAGTGACTAAGGTAATCTAACATAAAAAAAGATTACCGCTAAGCTTTGTAAAATACGTCATCTTTTTGCTTTTTAATAAAGTCATTGATGTTTAATTTATTGTTGAATTAATGATGGTTATTTTTTAATTAGTTTGTTATAGACTAAATCATTTGGCAAAAAATTCATTGTTAACGTTAAAAATGTGTGACTATCATCACATATTTTAATGCTAACTTTATTAATGGTTAACGTTAACAATTAAATTAATATACTATCTGATAAAGGTATCTACTATTGGATAAAAAAGGGGTTTTTATGTCTACTGCTATAGATAAAGCTAATCAAGCTGTTAAAAATTTAGAAAAAGTGATGAATAAACAATACTATCCTCATTTTCATTTAGCACCCTTAGCTGGTTGGATGAATGATCCTAATGGTTTGATTTACTTTAACGGTCAATATCATGCTTTTTATCAGCATCATCCTTACGATGAAAATTGGGGGCCAATGCATTGGGGGCATGCTGTTAGTGATGATTTGGTTACATGGCGTAGATTGCCAATCGCAATTGCCCCTGATCAAGAATTTGATAAAAGCGGTTGTTTTTCGGGATCTGCTGTTAATAATCATGGCGAATTGTGTTTAGTTTATACAGGTCATCTTTGGTTAGCAGGTCAAGGTAATGATGAGCAGATTCGGCAAGTCCAATGTCTGGCAAGTAGCAAAGATGGTATTCATTTTGAAAAGCAAGGTACAGTACTTACGCCAAAAAATGGTATTATGCACTTTCGCGATCCTAAAGTGTGGCAACAACATGGCAAGTGGTGGATGGTGGTCGGTCAACGAACACCAAATGATGTGGGGCAAGTTTTACTTTATAGTTCAGATGACTTAAAAAATTGGATATTTGATCATGTCGTGGTAAGTGATATCGATCCTGATGTTTATATGCTTGAATGTCCAGACTTTTTTCCGCTAGGTGATAAATGGGTTTTGATGTTCTCGCCACAGGGTATGAAAGCAACAGGCTATCAGTACCGTAATCGATTTCAATCAGGTTATATTGTGGGTGATTGGCAACCAGGGCAACAATTTTCAACGGTTAAACCTTTTCAAGAGATGGATTTTGGGCATGATTTTTATGCACCGCAATCATTTCTTGCTGCTGATGGGCGTCGTATTGTGTTTGCTTGGATGGATATGTGGGAGTCAGCGATGCCGAGCAAAAAAGATAAATGGGCTGGTGCATTTACGCTGCCGCGTGAACTCATTTTAGATCAAGATAATAAAGTCCGAAACCGCCCGATTAAAGAACTTGAAGCATTGCGAGAAAATCCGGAATTATTTGGTGAAATAATGCTGAGTAGTGAAATTAAACACACCAATATTCAATCCATTAGTTGCGAACTTACTATTGAATTTGATTTAACACAAAGTACCGCTGAACGCTTTGGTTTACAACTAGCAGCAACTAATGATGGTAAGCAGGCGACACTTTTGTATATTGATCTACAATCAGAACGCCTTATACTTGATCGCAGTTTATCCGGTCCTGAATTAACCGGTTATCGTAGCGTACCGCTACCAAAAACAGATAAGCTAACTTTGCATATTTTTGTTGATGCCTCCTCTGTCGAGGTTTTTGTTAATGATGATTTGTATAGTCTCACTAGTCGTATTTATCCACAATTACCGGCCGAGCGAGTCATCAACCTCTTTGCTGAAAACGGAAAAGCGAAAGTTAAAAAATTGGAAAGTTGGCAATTGAAATCTATTTATGCGTAATATCAATTCACTGCCTTTTGGCAGTGAATTTTCGTTTTAAAAACTGCATTTTTATCGCCCTATTCCATATAATCACAAACAATAAATCATGATTTAAAACTATCAATGCAGCGCATTATTTTTTCACTACTCTATTGGTTTAGTGATTATTTAGCTTTTGTTTTGCATCTCGTTTATCATAAACCCCAAAATGGTCTACAATTGTACTACTGGCTTTATTTAGCCCTAACACTTCCACTTGTGCACCTTCTTTGCGGAATTTAATCACCACTTTATCTAAAGCCGCTACAGCGGTTATATCCCAAAAATGTGCATGGGTAAGATCGATTGTTACCTTTTGTATAACCTCTTTTAAATCAAATGAACTAATAAATTTTGTAGAGGAAGCAAAAAATACTTGTCCATACACGGTATAAATACGTTGTTCCTTGCTGGGTTGCTCTGTTTTTATTTGTAGGTAATGAGCGACTTTATTGGCATAAAACAGCGATGCCAGTAATACCCCAACAAATACGCCATAAGCAAGGTTATGGGTAAATACAACGACAACTACAGTTGCCAGCATCACAATATTGGTTGAAAGTGGGTATGATTTCAGGTTTTTAATCGAGTCCCAGCTAAAGGTACCAATGGAAACCATGATCATCACTGCTACTAACGCAGCCATTGGAATTTGGCTTACCCAGTCTTGTAAAAAAACAACTAATAATAAAAGTACAGTTCCAGCGATAAATGAGGATAGACGCGTTCGTCCGCCTGACTTCATATTTATAATTGATTGCCCAATCATTGCGCACCCCGCCATACCGCCAAAGAAGCCTGTCACGATATTAGCAATACCTTGTCCCTTGCATTCTCGGTTTTTATCACTCGGCGTATCGGTAATATCATCTACAATGGTTGCGGTCATCATTGATTCTAATAAGCCGACAATGGCTAATGAAAGAGAGTAAGGCAGAATAATCAATAAGGTATCAAGCTTAAAAGGGACATTCGGGAGTAAAAACGTAGGCAAGCTGGTGGGTAATGTACCCATATCACCCACCGTGCGTATATCCATGCCAAAATACATATAGATACCGGTAAGAATAAGAATGCAAAGTAGCGGTGAAGGAATCATTTTTCCTATTTTGGGGATATAAGGGAACAGGTAAATAATGCCAAGCCCAGCAATGGTCATTGCATAGACATGCCATGTGACATTGGTTAGCTCAGGAAGTTGTGCTAAAAAAATTAAGATGGCTAATGCATTAACAAAACCCGTTACCACAGAGCGAGAAACAAAGCGCATTAAGTTCCCTAATTGAAGAAAACCAGCAATAATCTGAAAAATACCGCATAAGATTGTCGCGACCAGTAAATATTCAACCCCATGTGCTTTAACCAGTCCGGCAATGACGAGCGCCATTGCACCAGTAGCGGCAGAAATCATTCCTGGGCGACCACCGGCAAAAGCAGTAATAACCGCTATACAAAAAGCCGCATACAGCCCCATTTTAGGGTCAACACCGGCAATAATAGAAAAAGCAATTGCTTCAGGAATAAGGGCAAGTGCTACAACGATGCCCGATAGAACATCATTTCTGATATTGGAAAACCATTGTTTATGTAAAGATTGCATTGAATTTAATCACCACTGAAAAAAAGAAAATTGCCGCGTGAAGCAATGCACTTATAAGGTTATCAAAAGTTGATAGGAAAGATATGACTTGTGTGCATCACGCGAGTAACTATAATTATTCTTGATAGAAAGAACGCGCAAAAAGCTACACAGGTATACTCCATAATGAAATTATATTTTTTATAATAATAGAACTTAACCCATTGTACAATGAATAATTTTCTCATTATCTTTGAAAATTATAATATTTTTATTGCTTAAAAATTTTAATCTAACCATGCAAATTTAAATGATGCCGTTGCAATAGATCTATTTATTATAGGATTTAATGACGGCATTAACCGTCATCATTAAAAGCAAAATAGACAAAATTGAAAATGGGATTGGGCATTGGCAATTAAACAATGTTTTAGATCTGTTTTTTTTATGCCTTTATTTGGTTTGAGCTAATATATTTTATTTCAATTACAAAGAGGCTCTTTCTAAATAAGGTGATGCTACCTGTATTATCTCTTTTTGGCTTTTGCCATGAATAATATGTAACGCAGCTTTTTGGCCAATTTCATAATGAGGCAACTGGACTGTTGTTAATGGAGGATAAAATAGTTCACCCGTTCCCACCATATTATCGTAACCTAATACAGCAATGTCATTTGGAATACTTAATCCTTGACCGAGTAAAAATTGATAAGCAACAAAAGCGATTCGATCATTACCACAAATCAGTACATCAAAATCAGGTGTTTTATGACAATGTTGTTTCAATATATCAACCGTCATCATATATTCTTGTGCAAGGTCATCTGATAATATTGAGGTGTGATAACTGTTAATAGCATTTAAATGATAACCCGCATCGAGCCACGCTTGCTCAACGGCTTTACGTCTGGTTTTGCCTGCTAATGTGTTTTCTGATAAATAGATACATAGCGGCTTTTTATAGCCTTTATTTATGACCTGTTGCATGGCTTGATATTGACCTAAATAGTCATCAGGAATGTAGCAAGCAAGTTGCTTTGAATCGCTTATACAGTTAGCTAATACAACGTTTTTATCTAATAACTTTTCAGGTAGTTCAACTTTTCTTAATCCCATTGTGGTATAGATGATACCGTTAGGGCGATATGACAGTAGGGTATTAATAGCATGATCGGCATCTTTATCATCAAATAAATTAACAATAAAAGTATTCCATCCATGATTTTGGGCTGTTTTTTCTATGGCTTGGAGC
This sequence comes from Gilliamella sp. X-60, assembly GCF_057063585.1. NCBI lineage: Bacteria > Pseudomonadati > Pseudomonadota > Gammaproteobacteria > Orbales > Orbaceae > Gilliamella > Gilliamella sp. X-60. Next base: position 47,309 of record NZ_JBXSQJ010000020.1, read on the forward strand.
AATTCTACTGAAAACGGTGTCATGGCGGTTTCTAATGCTAAAACACCAATAGCAGAAGGTCCTGAGTTATCACCACGAATCTTTCTTGCCGATAAATCAGGCACATAATTAAGTTGCTCAATAGCTTGTTTAACGCGTTTATAAGTTTCTTTATTTAATTTGTCAGGATTATTTATTGCACGTGAAACCGTCATCAGTGAAACAGATGCTAATTTTGCAACATCCTTAAGTGAAGCCATTGTTAATCCTTTTGCTTAACAAGATAAAATTATTATCGGTCATTACTTATGGGAGATGATACCACAAATATAAATGATAAAAAGTGTGAGGAGGTTAACATTTATGATAATCGATTCTATCTATTTCGTATTAAATATGGTCATAATGTTAACATTAACATGTTAACGTTAAACTTCATCAAACTTCAACAATATAAGAGTAATAAACATGAATATGATACAAAATAGAAACTATTGGTTCTCGTCTGGTTACCTTATTACGTTTTACGCTGCGTGGTCGCTTTGGTGGTCTTTTTATGCCATTTGGTTAAAAGGTAAAATTGGCTTATCGGGCGAACAGTTAGGTATTGTTTATGCAGCTAATTCTGCCGCAGCCATGTTTTTTATGATCTTCTATGGCATTATCCAAGATAAATTACAAATAGGAAAAGCGGTAGTAACCTTTCAAAGTATTATTATGGTGCTTATTGGTCCATTCTTAATTTATGTGTATGAACCTTTATTGAAAAATGATTTTATTTTTGGTGTGTGTATCGGAGCCCCTGTTTTAAGTGCTAGCTTTATTTCAGGTAGTGCTTTGATTGATTCGTTTATTGAGCGTATTAGTCGATTATTTGGTTTTGAATTCGGTCCTGCGCGTTTTTGGGGATCGTTTGGTTATGCGGCTGCCACCTTTGTTGCGGGTATTTTATTTAGTATTGATCCGCATATTAACTTTTGGATGGCATCGGTGGTTGCTGCTATCTTTTTAATTATTAATATTGTATTTAAGCCAACACACTATCAAGGATCGCAGACCGAAAATAACAATACTGCTTTAACAGAAAAAACATCGACCATACCCACAATGGGTGAAATTTTCTCACTATTTGGCTTACAAAAATTTTGGTTGTTTGTCTTGTTTGTTATTGGTACTTACAGCTTTTATACCATCTATGATCAGCAATTATTTCCGAATTTTTATACCAGTTTTTTTGAAAAGAAAGAAGATGGTTATCAAGTTTATGGCTATTTAAATTCTTTCCAAGTCTTTTTAGAAGCAACTTGTATGATTATTGCGCCTTATTTTATTAATAAAATGGGGGCTAAAAAATCATTATTAGTTGCCGCATTGGTTATGATTTGCCGAATTGCGTTATCGGCAACATTGGATAATATTTATTTGATTTCTTTCGTTAAACTCTTTCATGCGATTGAAATTCCACTATTTATTTTAGCAATGTTCAAATATATTGTGGGTAATTTTGATGCAAGATTATCAGCGACCCTTTATTTAGTTGGGTTTAATATTTCATCCAATCTTGGCGTTATTGTGTTGTCATGGTTAGTTGGTAAATTATTTGATAATACCGGATATGCGACAACATTTTATGTCCTTGCCGGTGTTGTTTTACTGACTTCGGTGATAGCAATATTTACTTTAAGCGATGAGCAAAAATCAAAACAATAATAATTTTAAATTCGCATTAACAATAATAACAAAATGGAAACATGGAATTTCCATTTTGTTTTTTAACGTGATGATAAATGAATACAAAACTTGCTTCTAGGTTAAGTTTGCGAAACAATGTTAACAATTTTAGTTATTGTGTACAGGAACATGTCGTGAACGATGCAAAAATAGTTGTTAAACCCGAGATGTTATGGCAAGCCATTCGACAAGAAGCATCGACATTAGTCGAAAGTGAACCAATGCTGGCGAGTTATTTCCATGCAACTTTACTCAATCATGAAGATCTGGGTAGTGCTTTAAGCTATATTTTAGCTAATAAGCTTGTTTCTCAGGTTATGCCGGCTATTGAAATTCGTGAAATTGCTCGGCAAGCATATAAAGCTGATGAAAATATTATTCAGTCCGCAATAAACGATATTCTAGCTGTTTATATTCGCGATCCAGCAACTCATTATTATTCAACGCCACTGCTTTATTACAAAGGTTTTTTATCACTACAAGCTTATCGAATTGCACATTGGCTTTGGCAGCAAAACCGTAAATCATTGGCTATTTTTTTACAAAGCCAGATTGCGATAGTGTTTGGGGTAGATATTCACCCAGCAGCAAAAATTGGCTATGGGGTGATGTTTGATCATGCGACAGGCATTGTGATTGGTGAAACCGTGGTAATTGAAAACGATGTTTCTATTTTACAATCTGTCACCTTAGGTGGCACGGGTAAACAAAATGGTGATCGCCACCCAAAAATTTGTGAGGGTGTGATGATTGGTGCACACTCCACGATTTTAGGCAATATTGAAATAGGCAAAGGGGCTAAAATTGGTGCAGGTTCAGTTGTGTTAGATCCTGTGCCACCGCATACCACCGTTGCCGGCGTGCCAGCAAAAGTGGTGGGTTGCCCTGATTGCGACAAGCCAGCTTTAAATATGGATCAAGATATTTAATTGTTATTAAAGAATAAAAAACGCCGCAAATAGATATCGACGGCGTTTTGTATAACTGTTACTTAGTATTAAGGTTTACATCCATGGTTGGATATGGAATATTGATATTATTTTCAGTTAGCCCATTTTTGATATTTTCAAGCAATTCACCTTTTACGGTGCCGTAATTTTCATTTAATGTCCAAACTAAAACATTAAAATTCATTGAGGAAGCATCTAATACATCTAATCGAATGGTTGGCTCTTTGGTGGTTAATATATTATTGGTTTTATCAACGGCTTGTTTTAATACTTGATAAACTTTTTGAATATCTGAATTATAACCCACATTAATCACCAAATCTAAACGTCTTTCAGGCAAACGTGTATAGTTAATAATATTGGCACTCACTACCTGACTATTCGGGATCACAACAAGTTCATTCGTTGGGGTAACAATAGAGGTTGAGAAGATTTGTATAGAATCAATAACGCCTTGCTGGCTATTGATGATGACAGTTTCACCGACTTTAAATGGGCGAAAAATAATTAAAATAACCCCAGCGGCAAAGTTAGATAGCGAACCTTGTAATGCTAAACCAATCGCTAAACCAGCGGCACCAATAACAGCAACAATCGAGGCCGTTTGTACGCCTAATTGACCTAAAACGGCAACCAAGGTCATGACAATGATGACATAGTACGACAAAGCACTGACAAATTTAACAACGGTCGGATCAACGTGTCGGTTGAATAATATCCGTTTTAATTGGTTGCTAATAAATCTAGCAATTGTTCTACCAATAACAAAAATAAGAATAGCAAAGCAGAAATGAGCGATATAGCTAAATACAACCCCATCATATCGTTTGATAAAGGTAAGGGTATGATTTAAGAAATCTTCAAAATTCATCTTATTATCCTCGGTAATAGGGAATAGAAATTTCTGTTAATGTGTTTTTGTGCAAAATTGGCTAAACCAGTTGTTTAACTAATAAAGTCCAACGTGTATCAAAATTAGTGGTTGGTAGATATTTAAAACCTGAACGAGAATAACGCGCCATCATACCTTCACAATAAGCTAATAACTGGCTAGATAAAATCCGTTCGTCTGTTATAAAAGCCACTCCCTCACGAATTTTTCGTTCACGTAAAACTTGTTTAATTTGAGTTTCAATGCGTTCAAATAGCTGGCTAATTCGCTCTTGTAACTGTTCTTGCTCAAACATTAATGCATGACCGGTCATAATTCTGGTTAATCCCGGGTTTTTTTCAGAAAAACCTAATATCAAGGCAAGAATAAGTTGTAAACGCGTAAAGGTATTAGGCTCATCTTGAATAATCACATTAATGCGCGACAATAAAATATCTTCAATATAGATAATTAAGCTTTCAAACATTTTTGTTTTGCTTGGAAAATGTCGATATAACGCTGCTTCAGACACACCAACTGTTGCGGCTAATTTGGCTGTCGTAATTCGTTGAGTACCTTCATTAGATTCAAGCATTTTTGCCAATGCTTGTAAAATATCTTCTTTACGATTTTTATTTTTGCTACTCACAGTCATTTTTTACCCGAATGCCCAAATCCACCTTCTCCACGCGCTGACTCAACAAATTCATCAACAATGTTAAATTCGGCTTGTACAACCGGAACAATAATTAATTGGGCAATTCGATCGCCTGCCTCAATAACAAAAGGCATTTGACTACGATTCCAAACTGGAACAAATAATTGGCCTTGATAATCAGAATCGATTAAACCGACCAAATTACCAAGCACAATACCATTTTTTGAACCAAGCCCTGAACGAGGTAATACTAAAGCAGCCAAACTAGGATCGGCAATATGCATTGATAAGCCCGTCGGCGTTAAGATTGTTTCACCTGGTTTGATTTCGGTGGTTTTATCAAACATCGCGCGTAAATCAATGCCAGCAGATCCTTCGGTTGCATAGGTTGGGAGTGGAAATTCATTACCCAAACGTTGGTCTAATACTTTTATATCAATTTTTCTTTTCATCATGACTCGCTTTATATCGTGTTATAACAGCTTGAAGTAACTGTGTTGCTAATTGTTGTTTACTGCTTAATGGTAACGTTTGCTCACCATTTTGCCAATATAGCGTTAATGTATTTTGATCAGAATTAAAGCCGATGGTTTTATCTGAAACATCATTAGCGCAAATTAAATCTAGATTTTTTGTGATTAATTTTTTTAGTGCATAAGTTTTGACATCATGAGTTTCTGCTGCAAATCCTACCACAAAAGGGCGATTCGTTTTTAGTGCTGCGACACTTGCTACAATATCGGGATTTTTTACTAATTCAATAATAAGTTCTTCGTTATCGCTGGTTTTTTTGATTTTTTGTGTCGCAATTGTTTTGGCATGATAATCGGCAACCGCTGCGCACGAAATAAAAATAGTTGATTTTTGCGCGCAATTTAATGCTTCATCATACATCTGTTTAGCGCTTTTAACGTCAATTCGCTTGACACCATTTGGTGTATCTAAATGGACTGGTCCACTAATTAATGTAACGGTAGCCCCCATTTGCGCCGCCGCGTTTGCAATTGCAAAGCCCATTTTTCCTGAACTATAATTACTAATGTAACGAACTGGATCGATTTCTTCGATCGTTGGGCCTGCTGTAATGGTAATGGATATGTCTGAAAGTACTGAAGTTGCTTTAAAATAGAGTGCAAGTTCTTCAACAATTGCGTGTGGCTCAAGCATACGCCCTGGTCCAATATCACCACAGGCTTGGAACCCGTTATCTGGTCCTAAAATTAAGGTATTTCTTGAGGCTAATACTGATAAATTATGTTGAGTTGCCACAGCTTTATACATTTGTTGATTCATTGCTGGAGCAATGGCTATTGGTGCTGGCGTGGCTAAGCAAATGGTTGATAACAGGTCATCAGCAATACCATTGGCCATTTTGGCAATAATATTGGCAGTTGCTGGCGCAATTAAGACTAAATCAGCCCATTTGGCCAGTGCAATATGACTCATAGAAAGCTCGGCCGACGGATCAAAGAGATCACAAGATACTTGATTGCCAGAAACAGCTTGCAGGGTCATTTTAGTCACAAAATGGCTAGCTGAATCCGTCAGCACGACATGCACTTGCGCACCGGCTTTTTTTAAATGGCGAACAAGATCAGGGCATTTATATGCAGCAATGCCACCTGTAATGCCTAACAAAATATGTTTACCCGATAGACTCATGATCAAGCTTCCTTCACATCAAGATGAAAGCGCTATATTACCACAATTCAGTTAGATAATAAGTAGCTCTTTTGCATTGGCTAATGTTGCCTCTGTAATTTTATCGCCACCTAATAATCTGGCTAACTCATTTAACCGTCCATTTTCATCCAATTTTTGCATATCGGTTGAGGTTTGTTTGCTATCTGTTTGTTTACTAACAAAATAGTGCTGATTTGCTTGCCCTGCCACTTGTGGTAAGTGTGTGACGGTAATCACTTGGGTCGATTGCCCAAGTTGCCTTAATAGTTGCCCCACTTTCGCTGCGGTTGGACCACTAATACCAACATCAATTTCATCAAAAATTAAAGCAGGAGTATCCATTTTTTGCGCCGTTAAAACTTGAATGGCTAAGGCAATACGTGATAATTCACCACCAGATGCCACTTTAGCAAGCGGTTGTGGATTTTGACCAGCGTTGGTGCTGACTAAAAAGATGACTTGATCGGCGCCATCTTCATTTAATCGATTTTCGTCAAAAGCGATATCGATACTAAATTGCCCATTAGGCATGGATAATTCATGCATAATGGTGGTTACTTTTTTGGCTAAAGTTTTACTTATTGTGATCCTTTTTTGATGCAATTTAGCGGCAATGTCAACCGCAAGTTGATGGTATTTACTAATATCAGTTTTAAGTTGTTCGCTCTGTTCATCCTGTTGATTAATTTGTTTAAATTCAGCTAACAAGGTCTGATGCAAATCGGGTAATGCTTCGGGGGCAACATGGTGCTTTCGCGCTAAAGCAATTTGTTTAGATAATCGCTGTTCAAGCTGCATAACGCGAGCTGGATCAATTTCTAAACGTTCACTATAGTGACGAAGTTCGTAGCTAGCTTCTTTAATCTGAATGGAAGCCTCGTCAAGCATGTTACAAACATTATGTAAAGTTGGGTCGAGCTCAACCAATTCTTGAACACTATTTTTAACACTACTGAGCAAATTACTGACGTTATATTCATCGGCTTCATCTAACAACATTACAGATTGTTGACTTAGATTGATTAATTGTTCACTGTTGGACAATCGTTTGTATTCTTCATCAATTTGTTGATATTCACCAGAAATTGGTGAAAATTCGTTTAACTCTTTTAACTGATATTGTAAAAGCTGCATATGCGCATCACGCTCTTGCCGTGTAGTTTGGTATTGCTGGTAAGCTCGTGTTGCTTCTTTCCACTGTTTATAGGCTTGCTGCATTTGGGCGAGCAAGGTGGGTTCATTCATATAATGATTTAGTAACAACTGTTGATAATCACTGCGTAACAGGCGCTGATGTTCATGTTGCCCATGAATTTGAATCAACATTTGCCCCAAATCTTTTAATTGCGAAATAGGTACCGCACGACCATTAATAAATGCTTTAGAACGCCCATCTTGATTAATCACTCTGCGTAAAATGCATTCATTGCCCTCATCAAGCTGATTTTCTCTCAACCACGCAAATGCAGCCGGCGTATCATCAAGCACAAAGCTTGCAGAAATATCAACACGATCAGCACCATGCCGAATAGATGAGGCATCAGAACGATTACCCAAACATAATCCTAATGCATCAATAGCAATAGATTTCCCCGCGCCCGTTTCACCCGTAATAGCGGTCATCCCCGTAGTAAAGTCAACAAGAAGCTGATCCACAATAGCAAAATTATTAATAGTTAGTTGAGTTATCATAATAAATTAATACATAAGGCTAGTTATAATATTGGCAGTATAGCAGTAAAAACACTGTAAATAAATACAGGTGATTATTTTTATTTTTTGAGGGGGTTTTGGGGATATTTACAAGTTCTATTTATATGAAATCGAAACTATTTCATCTAGGCGGTATGCAACTTTTTGATGTTATTTACTATTTGGTTTATCAAAATTACTATCATTTATTGAATTTTGATTTAAATAGTCAATAAATTATTAAAGTTAAATGGGCTTTAAGGACAAAGAAATGTATCTCGATTTTTGTACACGGTTTATGTACATTCCTCTTTTTAAACGATCATATTGTAACTATCCCCTAAAATAGTACAGTAAAAGAGTAGAAAATTCTCTTTATTAACCCACAGAGGATTTAAATATGAAAAAAATGACTGAACATCAGATTGTATCTATTACTAAATATTTTTTCTTAACAATAGGATTCAATGTATAACTTAGAACTCTTACACTTAGTCCTAAACGTTTATGAGCATCAAAAATCAAACTACTACTTAAATTATCTAGCTTCTTATCCATTTTTCTATCTCCCTAAAATGATTAATTAATATAACTGCCTCTCGTTCTACGGTCTTAACAAAACTATTATAAATACGAAGTCTATCTTGAGTCGTCAGACTTTCTATCTGCTGAAAAATACTATTTATGTCATGTTGTATATCTGGTATAAAAGAATGTAATAGTTCATCCATATATTTCTGAGAAGAAAAATGGGGGCCGTAATAAACCATAGCACCATAAAGAAGTGGTTCAAATAAACTATGTCCTTTTAAAGAGGAGTCAAAAGAACCAAATACAATCGATGCGTGTGACATAGAATAAATGCGATTCAAAACCCCATAACTTTTTACAAAAACAATATCTGACAATATATTTTCAATATCGTTACATTCCGATATAACCTCTACTTGATTATTATATTGCTTTTTAATCACCTGAATAAAATCATCAAAAAAATTAATATGTCTGGGCACAAGTATTATTTTATAATCAAGATGAATTAATTTAGATAAAAGAACATTAACAGTATTAAGTTCATTGGGATGAAAATTAGAAATTGCTATTACTTTCCTTTCGGAAGTGATATTTTCAACACCATTAACGCGAATATTTAAGGGAAGTTTGTAGCTAGGCACAACCGACACATTAATATCTGGCATTATATGTAGCAGTTTTGTTCTAAGGTCATCTGTTTGTACATAAGCATTTTTAATTGGCGAAAACATTAACTCTCTATAATACCTGTTACTAAGACGTTGTATTGTTTTATCTGAAATATGACCATTTAAAAGTATCACCTCTCGCTTTAGCATATTCATTACTGCAAGAAAGTTTGGCCAAAAATCATGCTCAATAATTATTGCTTTTTTGATATGAAAGTGACTAAGAAACAAAGTTTGATGAATTAATGAATCAAAAGGAAAATATAATATTTTCAAATTCAGTTTATTCTTATGTAGTTTTTTATAAGCCTGAATAGATGTTACTGTTAATATAATATTTTCATTTGATTCTGGTTCAAATGAATTAATTAAATTAATTGCTGCATCAACTTCTCCTAAAGATATTGCATGAATCATTATATAATTCTTTTTATTCCATCGATGAAACAAAGAAGTAAGAAAATAATGTTGACCAATATGTTGTAAATTTGTAAATACCCCAAACCTAGTACACAACTCACGTAGAAAATCATGCTGCTTGTTTTAGTGTTTTATACTCAATCGGTGTCATGTTATTTAACGCCTCATGCGGTCTTTCGGTATTATAAATCGTTAA